>CAMYSW010000106.1:0-7976 GCA_947297425.1 uncultured Porphyromonadaceae bacterium | reverse complement strand
AGAAGTTGTTTAAAAATAAATGTGAATTTGGGGTCGCAAGCTTGGCGCAGATTTCTTCTTGAGGCGAAGGAGCATAGCGGGCTATGTGACTGAGCCGAAAGGAGAAATCTGCCCAAGATTGCGAGACCGATGGTAACTTAAAAAGAATATATTGAGTTAAAATCTTTAACATGTCATGTCTGTTGGGTGAAAAATTACTTTATGCCCGGCTCTCTTTTGTTAAAATCCATTCGCGGCGCAGTCACATAGCCCGCTATGCTCCTTTGCCTTAAATGAATTTTATTCAAAAGAGAGCCGCCCCAAATTTCACATTTATTTTTAAACAACTTCTTATTTTCCGGGTTGATGTTGATACTGCGGTTAGTTGAGCGAGGCTGGAGAATAGGGGGGCATGTGATATCCGAGTGCGTTCAACTCTATAGCTAATCCCGCGAGATATAATTGATGAAGGGAGGAAACATAGCAGCTGAAAGCTATTTCGGTTCCCGGTTCTATCCGTTCATGCCTAAGGGTGTTATAGACACGTGAAGCACATTCCGCTACAAGGTTTGTTAAGTTTTCTGCACACTCTCCTTCGAGACCCAATAGTGAATATACAATTGTTTCATCAAAATTGTCATAACCATTCTCGTCTCGCAACTTTTCGTAGAAATCCTTCCGTGGAGCCTGATTCTCCCAATCGCTGTCCCAATAAAATGCCATTGCTATACCCATAAACATTATCCATCCCAATGACACTATCGGATATTGCTGAAATTCACGGACTCCGTCAGGGATATATGCATGTATTATTTCAGTCCATTTTTCTTCAATGTCCGGACATTCGGGTATATGTTTATCTATAGCTCCCTTCTTCTGAAGAAACTCTATTAGCTCTTTTCTTACTTTACCTTCAAACTCTTTGACTAAATTATTATCCTCCATAACTAATTCGTTGGGTTAAGTATGACTCGTAAATTAGTTAATGCGTTGACTAATCAATACATTAAATAATTTCGATGTCATACTTATAGTTGATTTTGGTCAGTACTAAAGCCTCTTATTTCAAATGATATCGCGGGTTGTCTGCAAGAAACGGGTTTGCTGCGCGTTCCCTGCCGATAGTTGTGGCTGATCCATGACCGGGATAGACAATTGTTGAATCCGGAAGAGGCAACAGGTGGTCGCGGATAGATTTGATAAGTTGCGAACCGTTACCGCCGGGGAGGTCGGTGCGCCCTACGGAACCTTGGAACAAAGCGTCTCCGGTGATTACGAAATCACCGCTGCGGTCATAGAGGGCAATACTGCCCGGCGAATGTCCGGGAACATGAAGAACTTCCAATGCTCCGCTTCCGATATTTATTTTGTCACCCGCTTTGAGGAATGTATCAATAGATGCATCTTCAACTTTTTCATTTATGCCGAAAGCTTCAGCCTGCTGACGGAGACGTTCTCCAAGAAACTGGTCTTCCTTATGACCTAAGAACGGTACATTGAAGTGCTTTTTTGCAAACGCAACTCCGATTGCATGATCAATATGGAGATGCGTATTGATTATGTGTGTTACTTCAAGGTTGTTACGGTCTATGAAGCGGGTGAGAGCCTGCTCCTCTTCGCTGTTGATCATGCCGGGGTCTATGATTGCAGCTTTCTTTTGAGTCGGGTCATAAACAACATAAGTGTTTATTCCGAACAGTGAAAATTCAAATTTAGCGATATTCATTTTTGGAGAATAGAGGTATATGCAATTTTTTTTGTGTCAAAGAATGGTTCTGGGAAATACTGGGATATGTCAAGAATTTCGCTGGAATGTGCAAGCGTACGCATCTCAGCAGAGATATCACCCCCCTTAAGGGTTATCAGTCCGTTGGGAAGTGCGTTTCTCTGTTCTTTGGAAATATTTTTTCTGCATATCTTCAACAAATCCGGTTGGGGCATCACCGCTCGGCTCACGACGAAGTCAAATTTCTCTTTGCATTCAGCTACGTCTCCGTGTTGGATTGTCACGTTGTTTAGACCGCATGCTTGAGCTATCTCTCTTGTTACAAGAAGTTTTTTGCCGGTGCGGTCTATCAGGTGAAAGTGAACTTCCGGAAAGACAACTGCCAATGGCAATCCGGGCAATCCCCCTCCAGTGCCGAAATCCATTACTCTGGATCCGTCGGTAAAATGTATGAACTTGGCTATTGACAAGGAATGTAGGATATGGTTAATTTCGAGGTTTTCAATATCCTTGCGGGAAATTACATTGATTTTTGCATTCCACTCCGGATAGAGTTCAAGCATGGTTAAAAAAGATTCTCTCTGAGAATCCGAGAGTGTGGGAAAATATTTAAAAATTATATGGTCCATATCATTATAACAAATATACCTTAGTTTTATTTTAATAAGTACTGTCCGGCACAAAATGATTAACCCCCGCATTGGCTCGCATTTGATACGTGGACCAACGAGGGGGTTAATTATGGAACTTCTATAAAATCTGCAGCCGGTAGTTTCTAAAGATTATATATCGGTTGCTGTTTCAGAAGCATTTTAGAACCAGCGGACATATGCGAAGTCTTGACGGTGGGGAAGCTCCGCGTTGTTGGGATACATACGCAGGGCATATCTGTATATGCCGGCTTCTTTTAGTGAAGACTTAAGCTCATAGGTGAAGATATTGCCGTCGCGTTTCACGACTTTCAATTCCGAACGGCCATCGTATTTGCTTTCACCGTGTTCCTCTTTGTAGTAAACAAGTTCTACGCCGATTGAATCACCAAGTCCCTTGGTGTCAATGACCACATTGATGTCGATCTTGTCACCAGTGCGGGAAGCTCCGGCATGAGACTCATCGAAGTTGGATGAAATGATCTGGATGCTATCCCATTTGGAAGCTACTTCCTCTTTCCATGCCACTATTTCACGGGCTTTAGCGAAGTCGTGGGCTTCGAGTTTAGCCGCGCGTTTAGCTTCAGGAAGGTAGAAGCGGTCAATATAGTCATCAAGCTGGCGCTTCATGGTGAAGTGGGGTGCTATATGACCGATAGAGCGCTTGATATATTGAATCCATTCAGGGCTGTAACCCTTGTAATTCTTGTTGAAGTAAAGAGGAATGATCTCATTCTCAAGCATCGAGTATATCGTTGCGGCATCAAGTTTGTCCTGTTGAGCCTGGTCGGTGAATGTCCGTTTGTCAGTAAGTGCCCAACCGGCTTTTTCGTCAAAACGGTAACCTTCATACCACCATCCGTCAAGCACCGAGAAGTTGAGGACACCATTCATTTCTGCTTTTTCGCCCGATGTTCCCGAAGCTTCCAGAGGACGGGTAGGTGTGTTGAGCCATATGTCTACACCGCTTACCAAACGTTTTGCAACTATCATGTTGTAGTCTTCAAGGAAGATGATCTTGCCTGAGAACTGAGGCATCTTGGAAATCTCGGTGATTCTCTTGATAAGTCCTTGTCCGGCACCGTCGGCAGGATGTGCCTTGCCGGAGAATATGAACTGCACGGGGAACTTGTCGTTGTTCACAATCTTTGCGAGGCGATCAAGGTCTGTGAAAAGGAGATGCGCACGTTTGTATGTTGCGAAGCGGCGGGCGAAACCGATGATTAGGGCATTGGGATTGATCTTGTCAACAATCTTCATCACCTCAGTGGGATCGCCTTGATTCTTAAGCCATTTCTCTTTGAAATCTTTCTTGACGAAATTGATGAATTTATTTTTCATCGTCATTCGCATATTCCAGATATCCTCATCAGGCACATTGAAGATTCCTTCCCACATGTCAGGATTGCTCTGATCCATGAAGAGGTTGCTGTTGAGATGGTCGCTATAAAACTCTTTCCATTCTGTAGCAGCCCAAGTAGGCATGTGGACACCGTTAGTGACATAACCGACATGAGACTCTTCGGGAGCGTAGCCTTTCCAGATACCTGCAAACATTTTCTTTGAAACCTCTCCATGGAGCCAGCTCACACCGTTAGCCTCTTGGCAGGTGTTGAGACAGAACACGCTCATTGAGAAACGTTCGTTAGTGTCGGGGTTTTCACGTCCCATGTTCATTAGGTCATTCCAGGAGATGCCGAGTTTAGCGGGATACTCTCCGAGATATTTTCCGAAGAGAGACTCTTCAAAATAGTCATGACCTGCGGGCACCGGAGTGTGAACCGTATATAGAGATGATGCACGCACGATTTCGAGTGCCACATTGAAGGGGAGATGATTTTTCTGCACATAGTCAACGAGACGCTGCAGGTTCATCAATGCCGCGTGACCTTCGTTGGCATGATAGAGATCGGTCTTGATGCCAAGTTTTTCAAGCATGAGGATACCTCCGATTCCGAGGAGATATTCCTGTTTGATTCGGTTTTCCCAATCACCTCCATAGAGTTTATGGGTTATCTGGCGATCCCATTCAGAGTTCTGATCAAGATCCGTGTCAAGGAGATAAAGTTTCATGCGGCCTACGTTCACACGCCATACGTGGCTGTATACGACACGACCGGGATAGGGGACTTCAAGGATCATGGGTTGCCCGTCTTCCCCGAGCACAGGCTCAATGGGGAGCTGGTCGAAGTTCTGGCTCTCATAGTTGGCAATCTGCTGACCGTCGATAGAGAGAGACTGAGAGAAATATCCGTATTTATAAAGGAATCCGACAGCAGTCATGTCTATGCGGGAGTCGGAAGCCTGTTTGATGTAATCGCCTGCAAGCACGCCCAAACCGCCGGAATATATCTTGAGGCAGTTGCAAAGTCCATATTCCATAGAGAAGTAAGCCACAGAAGGAAGTTTCTTATCCATTGGCTGCTTCATATAGTCTTTGAAAGATGCGTAAACCTCGTTGATTCGCTGCATCATTGCCGGATCTGAAAGGATCTCCTGATAACGTTCGTAAGACAATTGCTGGAGAAGCATCACGGGATTCTCTCCAACCTGACGCCAAAGGTCATGGTCAAGGTCGCGGAAAAGATGTTTTCCTGCGCTGTTCCATACCCACCAGAGGTTTTTAGACATCTCCTCAAGCGACTTGAGTTCCGTTGGTATTTCGGCACTGACTGTTATCGTGCGCCATGCCGGTGAATTTGTATTGCTAACTTGAAGTTTCATATATATTATTTGGTTTTTATTTTTAGATTTTTATTCTCTCTGCAGCTCTTCTGATGGCGATAGAGAAAGCTTCGTCGTAATATTTTATGAAATATTGCCAGTCTGCTTTTTCTGCAGTCAGGAAAGCCGCGTGGCGAGCTTCCGAACGAGCCATGGAAGAGTCGTTGTAATAATCGGCGGCAGCCTTTGCTATGTTATCGCGAGACTCTAAATAGTTAAGGTCTTCACGCGACACGACATACACGCCACAATAGCGAAGCCCGTTTTTGAAGTTATCAAGAACCCATTGCCCGAATCCTGCCTTGTCTGTAGTCACCGTAGGCACACCGAAAGCTGTGCTTTCAAGGGGGGTGTATCCCCAAGGTTCATAATATGACGGGAAAAGGGTAAGGTCGAATGCCGGAAGAAGATCATAATAGTCTATATTTATTATGCTGTCGTTGCCGTCAAGGTAACTTGGAACGTAAATCACGCTGACCTTGTTCAGTTTGCCACTTGTTCTCAGTTCGCGTATGCGTACACAGACTTCATCCGTGTCTTCATTGAAAAGACGGTGAGTAAGGAAATCCGGAGTGGATTCGTTATCGCCTAAAATTGCCGATGAGTTGCTTGCAGGCTCTTTTACCCAACCGGGAACGAGAATGAAAGCAAGAGCCTCGGCATTGTCGGGAAGTTGCTCTTCCATCCTTATTATAGAATCAAGGAAGAGGTCAAGACCTTTGTTGCGATATTCATGACGTCCGGAAGTGGCAATCAGGAATGTGTTGTCATCATATTTTTTCTGTGTCAGATGTGACGCAACGTCCAATAAGCGCATACGTCCCTCTTTGCGCAATTTGTTGTATTTGGCGGTTTTGGGTACAAAATCCGGCTCAAAACCGTTGGGAGTGACAACTTGTGGGCGTATTGCAAGCAATTGTTCGCATTCTCTTGCCGTGACTTCGCTCACCGTGGTGAAGCAGTCTGCGGCGTGGGCTGCCGCCTTTTCAAGGGAATGTTTAGACAGCATATTAAGCTCTGCTGCCATCTGATCTCCATTGTAATTATGGAAATATTCATACAATGGTTTGCCGTTGCCGCATATGCTTCTGCCGATACTGGTTGCGTGTGTCGTGAATATCGTTGCAGCGTCTGGCATATTGATCTGGGTATATAAAAGCCCCATGCCGGTTGTCCATTCATCGAAATGAGCCACAACCTTTTTTTCTTCTATTTTTAAATGAGAGGCAAGTGCCTTGATCACAATTGCCGAGGCAACTGCAAATTCACAAGATTCACCATAGTCTCCATATGAATGCAGGGAATCGACTCCGTAACGTTCCCACATTTTCCCATAAACTTCATCAAGATGGGAAGATGTGTTTCCGGGATTCACTAAAATTACTTGTGGTGCTCCGGGGATATCCCATCGTCCTGTGCGGATGGTGATGCCCCATGGCAATTTAAGTTTCGAGGATGCGGATTTTAGAATCGTTTTCTTTTCCTTAAAATAGGGAGATGGATTGTCCTGACTCCAAACATCAGGACCGATGAAAACCAGGGCGTCGGAGAATTGCTCCTTCAACTGACGCGCTTTGGTTGAAAGGACAGCATATATGCCGCCGATTTTATTGCAAACCTCCCAGCTCGTTTCCGTTATCAGTCCGATTTCTTCGGTGATTATAGAATTGTTGACTGTAGATTTGCCGGTTTGACTTTTTGGGCGTGTCATTAAACTTGTTTTATAAATAGAATTTATTAAGAAGCCGAAGTTTTTTCAGAAAATAGTTAACTGCTTCAAATTTCAATGGTGCAAAATTAATAAAAAGATGGTAAAATACAATAAATTTATGTTTAAAAATATATGCTAAAGGAGTAATATAATGCACATAATTACATTTGGTGCACGGTTCTGCATCTATGAAAACAAACAAGGGCACGATAGTGCCCTTGAAATAGAAATGATATTTTATGATATGATTGTTTCTTAGAACGGAAGGTCGTCAGTGTCTCCTGATGCGAAAGGATCGGTTGCCGGTGCTGATGCTGCGAATGGATCTGCAGCAGCGGGTTGTGCGGGAGCTGCACTAAACTGCTGTGCGGGAGCTGCGGGCTGCATCTGGGGTGCGCCCATTTCCTGAGCGGCAAATGCACGAAGGTCGGTATACCAACGTCCGTTAAATTCACGGCTCTCTGCATCTACTGAAATCTTGTATGATTTTCCGGCTTCGATGTGCACTTGATCGATGCGGTCGCCAAATAAGTCAAATTTCACTTTTCGGGGATACTGACCGAATGTTTCGAGCACCCAGCTTTTTTTTCTCCAGATGTTGCCGGCTTTTGAAGTGCCGCCCTCTTCCGGGAGGTCAAGTATGATTTTGCCTTCGATTTCCATATTCTTATTGTATTTATATAATGGTTTTTATGTTTTGTCAGGGGTGGTATTATTGAGAAAATTTGACAAAAGGGAAGGATGCCACATTTCAGATAATGCCTAATATATTACAAAGGTAAGCATTAAATGGAAAAATAGCAAATTCCTTGTCTTTAATCATTCAAGTCTTTCCTTATCTAAGAATTTGAATTAGCACATAACTATCTGTTAAGTAAGTGATCACATTAAACACATATTATAAACGCAGCTATTTTTGAATTCGGCACGCCTGAAAATTAGTAGTGAATAGCAGCTACGACTTGAGACCTACACATATTACCTATAATTAATATAATAACCTTTTATACAACATCTTAAACACGGAGACACGGAGGGACAGAGTTTTGGATTAATGAGAAATGATTAATGTCTGATTTTAAAGGCGCAGAGGCATCTTGCGATGCTGAAAGAGTCACAGAGTTAGAAAAGCACCTATAATCAGTCCATTCAACATTGCACATTCAACATTGCTGAATCCGGCTCC
>CAMYSW010000105.1:0-8142 GCA_947297425.1 uncultured Porphyromonadaceae bacterium | reverse complement strand
CCCAAAGGCTGAGAAACATAGGATGAAGAGCAAAGATAGAATTTGCCTTATAGGGATAAGAATCAACCCATGTTCCGGTCATGGTCGTGTCATTGATAGGCAAAATCTGAAGTATCTTCTGACCTGTCAACGCACACCAGTCAACCATCTTCTTGATATCCATAAAATCTCCTACTCCAAAATCATTTTCGGTTCGGATCGAGAATACCGGGATCGCGGTTCCTGCACCTTTCCAGTTCTCCTTCGGATTTGCAAAACGGATACCGTCTATTATGACCTGCTCAGACTTTGATTCGCAATGAATGCCATACGCACGGTTATTAATATATTCCCAACCTTTAACCTCCCGAGTATCTTTTTTGAGTATCAAAAATTTATATTCAAACGGTGGTTTAAGGGTATCTGATTGCAGGTTGGCTTCCCAAACCGGGAAATGAGCATCATTCATTATCACTGCATGAGATGGATCCCAATTGCCAAGCTGGTCTCCTTCACCGGAAATCGCCAAAACTTCGTCCGGCTCAATCATAGGAGCCTCTATGCGTATGTTTACGGTTCCCGGTTTTGGAGTTAACGGTTGATCACGATATGGACGACGGAGCATACCATCTACGAACGCCGATGAATAGAATGGCTTGTCAGCGGGAAGGTCTTGCCAGGAGCAAAACACCCGGTATGAATCAATCCCACTTCCCGTAACGAAACGGTGTGGTGCACCCCATTCGAATCTCCATTCCTTTTCAGGAGCCTTAACTATGAAACGATATTCAAAACTTCCCGGATCCCTCCTGAGATCAAACTGAAGTTGCCACATATCAGGGCTTATCAGATTCATTTCTATAGCCTTGGTAACATCATTATTGCCAAGTTCGGGTATCGACCCACTAACGAAAAGCGATTCACCCCAATCTGTGTGGTAGTTGATATTTAAGGTAATTTTCATATAAGAATTTAGTTAGCCAATATTAATTAGTTCATTATCCGCATTTTGAGTTTCCACATGACGTGCAGATCAGACAACCTTCCTGATAAATAAGGGTTTCTGCTCCACACTTAGGACATTTCTGTCCCTTGGCAGCTGTGCCATTAGGCAGATATTTCTTAAGCGCACGCTCAAGACCATTCTTCCAGGTATTGATATTTGTCGAATCAAGTTCAAGCCCTCCAACAAGTTTCAGAACCTGATCTATAGGCATACCATAACGCAACACACCTGATATAAGCTTTGCATAATTCCAAAATTCAGGATTGAACTTTTCACTCAAACCTTCAATAGTGGTTTTATAGCCACGTTTGTTAATAAATTGGAAATCATATCTTTTCTTGCCATCGCTGTCCATTGCCTTTATTATCTTACCGCTATTCACGCTTTTCGGACAGAAAATACCGTCTTCATCGTCAGCAAGACCTGTAAATATTTCATAAGGTTTGCCGTCTACGAGACCGACAAAAGCGATCCATTTCTCTTTGTTATTCTGAAAACGGACAACGTCAGCCTCAAGTTCGACCGGACGTTTTGTTATATGCTCCGGAGCTACGATGAGCTGCGACTTACTTGAAGTGACAGCCGCAAGCACATTATTACGAGACCCGTCCCGATATACTGTACACCCTTTGCAACCAGCCTTCCAAGCTTCCACATAAAGATTGCCGACAAGCTCTTCAGTCACATCAGAAGGGAGATTGATCGTCACGCTTATTGAATGGTCAACCCATTTCTGCACAGCGCCTTGCATACGAACCTTCTCCATCCAGTCAACATCGTTGCTGGTGGCTTTATAATACGGAGATTTCTTAACGAGCTCTTCGATTTCTTCGGCACTCATGTTTTCCTTCTTCTCAATGCCGTTTATCCTCATCCATTCAAGGAACTTATGATGATACACGATATACTCTTCGAATGCATCACCAACTTCATCCACGAAGTCTATCCTCACATTCTCGTCAGTTGGATTCACCTTGCGCTTACGCTTGTAAACCGGTAGGAAGATAGGCTCGATACCTGAAGATGTCTGAGTCATAATTGACGTAGTTCCGGTAGGAGCAATTGTCAAACATGCAATATTGCGCCGTCCCGATTTTATCATACGCTCATAAAGAGCCGGATCGGCTTCTCGCATACGCATTATAAAAGGATTGCTCTTCTCGCGCTCAGCATCATAAATCTCGAACGCCCCTCGTTCAGAAGCCATGTCCACAGAAGAGGAATAATATGCCAATGCAAGTTGCTTATGAACTTCAGTGGAGAAAGCCGTAGCCTCTGGAGTGCCATACCTATAACCGAGAGAAGCAAGCATATCCCCCTCTCCGGTCGTCCCGCATCCGGTACGTCTGCCCTTAAGTGTCTTGCTGCGGATTTTTTTCCAAAGGTTTAGTTCGGTACTTTTCACTTCCGCAGTTTCAGGATCATTTTCAACTTTCTCTATTATAGTATCGATCTTCTCCATTTCAAGATCAATAATATCATCCATAATGCGCTGCGCCTTCCCTGCGTGCTGACGGAAAAGATCGAAATCAAATTCAGCCTCCGGTGTAAACGGGTTCTTCACATAGCTATAAAGGTTGATTGCCACAAGACGACAGCTATCATAAGGACAAAGAGGTATCTCTCCACATGGATTAGTTGAAACCGTTTCAAATCCAAGATCAGAATAGCAATCAGGCACGGATTCACGCTGAATCGTATCCCAGAACAAAACCCCGGGCTCCGCGCTCTTCCATGCATTATGAACAATCTTATTCCACAATTGGGATGCATTTATTTCTTTTGTTACCGAAGGAATGCCACCCTTTACAGGAAACTGTTGCAAATACGGATCTCCGGAAACAACAGATTTCATGAAATCATCATCAATCTTGACAGAGACATTAGCACCTGTCACCTTACCTTCTACCATTTTGGCATCAATAAAACTTTCTGCATCCGGATGCTTAATGCTCACGGTCATCATCAATGCCCCGCGGCGTCCATCCTGCGCAACTTCCCTGGTGCTGTTGCTATATCTCTCCATAAATGGAACAAGTCCTGTAGAAGTCAATGCAGAGTTTTTGACAGCGCTTCCCTTAGGACGTATATGTGACAAGTCATGACCGACACCGCCCCTTCGCTTCATCAGCTGAACCTGCTCTTCATCAACGCGTATGATACCGCCATATGAATCAGGATGACCGTCAAGTCCTATGACAAAACAATTTGATAGCGAACCAACCTGAAAGTTGTTACCGATACCAGCCATAGGACTTCCCTGAGGCACAATATATTTAAAATCCTTCAGCAACGAGAAGATCTCCTCCTCACTCATAGGATTAGGATATTTTTTCTCAACGCGAGCTATCTCCCGGGCGATACGATGGTGCATATCGTCAGGAGTCAGTTCGTAGATGTTACCGTCAGAATCTTTTAAGGCATATTTGCTTGACCATACGCGGGCTGCAAGTTCATCACCTTTGAAATACTCCAGAGAAGCCGCATAGGCATCATCGTAACTATAGACTTTTAAAGACATAGATATTTAAAGTTGTCGATTTTGATAATTATACAACAGAATAATTTCAAAAAGTTGCCAATTTTGAAATTTTTCCGACTGCAAATATCGTATAAAATATTTGAATATAAAAATGCACCACAGGTTTTATTTTATTATTTTTTTAATATATGACACTTCCCCCATAATCCTCTTCCGACACATTATACACGACCTCGTAAAGATGAAACAGTTTTTGTTTGGAAATAAAACGAATTATAATTAAATTTGTAACCATAACGCCCGACAAGCACCCCTCAACTCCATACTATACAACAATTTATGAAATTTAATTATAACTACGGCATAAATCTTCCGGAGAATATATCCACAATCCTTGATCAAGATTTTTGGATACATGAAAACATTGGACATGACATATTGTGTACAATAACAGAACCCGTAAAATTCTCAGCCTCTACTTGGATATTCGTTAAAAAAGGAGAATGTGTTGCGGATATAAATTTAATAAACCATGAAATAAAATCACCGGCATTTGTCACGGTGGAGAACTCACAAATTTTACAACCAAAATATATCAGTGAAGATTTTGACGCATCAGTTCTTGTAATGTCAAAAAGATTTCGCGACAATCTGTTTCTGTTCATGAGCAACATGCCTCTATATACAATTATGTCACGCCATCCTGTAGCCAATATTGGGCATGAAACACTTCATAAAGTAGACAAATTCTTCTTGGAATGTAAAGATATTATTGAAGACAGTGACAACCCGTATAGATCACAGGCATTCCTCTTCGAGTTGACATCATTTATTTTCAGAACCGTTTATAAATGGTTCGAACCTTATAAGGAAGAAGTCATAACGAACCATGGCAGAATGTCAGACCAATTCCTTATTCTCGCACAACAGAATTTCAAGCAACATCGGTTCCTTGATTTTTATGCACAAAAACTTGAAGTAACGCCAAAACATCTTTCACGCACGATTAAAGCCCAAACGGGCTATACAGCTGTTGAATGGATTGAAAGATTCGTAATCCTTGAAGCCAAGGTGATGCTGAAATCATCGAACCTCAATATCCAGCAGATATCGGACGAACTCAATTTCCCGTCTCAATC
Source organism: uncultured Porphyromonadaceae bacterium (assembly GCA_947297425.1). GTDB lineage: Bacteria > Bacteroidota > Bacteroidia > Bacteroidales > Muribaculaceae > Lepagella. The sequence goes on along the minus strand of CAMYSW010000105.1, from coordinate 3,536 downwards.
TTTCTTCGGCAAATATTTTAAGAAATTGACAGGCATGTCTCCCAAAGAATTTCGGAACACATAAGTAAGTGATAAAATATCACTTACTTATGTGTTTAGTTTCATGATCCAAATTTTTCCGATAAATCCCCGTTTATCCCTCTGTCCAAACCAATCATATTTTATTTATACTCCAACCACCTACAACCACGTGACAACCACCTTTTTAAACATTTTTACATCTTTAAGGTGGTTATTCCGGGGTTGTAGGTGGTTGGAATTTTTATGTGTGTTGAGTTTTTAAGTGTGATATTATGCGATATCAAAAGATCCGCGTGCCATCCACTCTGTCCGCGTCCTACCTGAACACCGTGAGGTGAGAGGGAATCCGCGATGCTTCAAATTCTTAATATGCATCCGTTTATATTGCTATGCCATACATTTTTAGGGCTGGCTTTGCGACTTGATAGGAACTACCTGTTACTTTTAACCTATTTAGCTAACCTATTTAGCGTAAGGAATCAGGGACATGGAACTGAGCACCCTGATTACTTACTTATTTTTTCTTAAACCAGATGGAACCCTTCCACTTGTCTGAAATTATCAGACCTCCTATCACGAGTGCACAACCTATGTAACCTAACAGGAAAATATTTTCTCCAAGGAAAAAATATCCCGCAATCATGGTGATCGGAGGCTGAAGATACAAATAATTGTTTGCCGTGACAGAACCTAATTTTTTCATTGCCTCGTTCCATATGAGATATGAACATATGGAACACATCATCACCAAGAACAAGAAATTAATCAAATACTCCGGTTGCTCCATATCAAATAACAAATGAAGATGATAAGGCTCATTCTGTATTAACAAGAGAGGCAGAGCGGTAACAACACCATATAAAAACAGTTTACGCGTAATAAACAACGACGTATACAAGGGAATCACCCTCCTGACAGCAATAGTGTAAATAGCCCAACACAACGCAGCCGCCAAAGCAAGTAAATCGCCCTCCGGTCTGAATGCCAACCCCGTGCCGTTACTCAATATTATGCACGCAACACCGGCTATTGCCACCCCTGACCCTATTAACACGCCAGTCTGAATCTTCTGTTTAAAAACAAGAGCCATGAGGAAAGTCGTAAACAAAGGCGATATGGATGCCAAAAGAGACACATTGCCTGCTGTAGTAAGCCTAAGGGCATAATTTTCGGTAATAAAATATAACGAACCGGCACAAATGCCACTTATGAACAAGGTAAATTCATCGCGCCAAGAACGGCTCTTTATATGACGGAATGTCAGTAACAACAATAGCAAGTATGCGAGTGCAAACCTATAGACATACATTTCCACAGGTGTAAACCCGCCACGCTCCATCAACACTTTCGTACTCAAAAATGAAGTTGCCCAGAATGTCACCGTGAGAAGTGCGCCAACATGTGCAAACATTATCATGTAGCGCGAGCCTATACTTTTATAAAACCTCATTGCTGTGTTCCTATGGTATTAATAAGACCCCGATGCGTCTCATTTCCGTTTATATATTGAACTTGCTTAACCAAGTTTATGCAAAGTTATTAAAAATTGTTCAATTATTAAAAATGTTTATAAGCATAAGAAACTGTAAAAATTTAATTCGGGAAAATTTTTAGATTGCCCCTTGTGGCTTCCTTGAGGTCTTTTATGGTTGTTTTCACCGAGTTTCATCGGTCACATAGCCCGCTATGCTCCCCCTTCAACTCGTAAAAACAACTCATAAAATCCTCTCAATGAACCTCACAATTAAATTTAAACAGTTTCTATAAACTGTAAAATCATTCAAGGCGACAAAATTTTGTCGCCTTGAATGATTTTACACTATTAAAGAGGTGCAATTATGCTTCTACAAATTCATCTTTGCCTACTCCACATATAGGGCATACCCAATCTTCGGGAATATCTTCGAATGCAGTGCCGGGCGCAATGCCGCCATCAGGATCACCAACTGCCGGATCATAAATCCAGTCACATACTTCACATCTGTACTTTTTCATATCCTTTTATATTTTCAATATTTAACTAATCACATTAGAACGATGATAAAAAGACTTTGATCTTACATACCATCACTCCCTCTTGGGATATTTTCTTAAAATATAACACCTTTTATGTAACAAAGGTTCAAAAAAGTTTTAATTGCCACTTGTTTTTTTGAAACCTGCTGATTAAATTTGCATATAGAATGAAAAAGAAATATGTTGACCAGTCGTTACGCGACCATTTGAAGGAAACATTTTCTGCCTACATCAAGTCCAAGAAAATGAGGCAGACTCCCGAGCGGTTTGCAATTCTTGACAAAACACTCGAGCAGAAAGTGCATTTCGACATAGACGAACTGTACAAAGACATAGAAGCTGAGTACCACGTATCACGGTCAACGGTATACAACACAATAGAGCTGCTTTGCGAATGCGGCATTCTCAGGAAGCATTACCTTAATGAGACGCAGGCAGTTTACGAACTGGCGGAAGACAGGCACCTTCACCTGATATGCACGAAATGCGGAGCCGTTAAAGAGGTGGGTGACGAAAAAGTGGGAGAATACCTTTCAACATTAAAATTCAGAGGATTCCATCCGACTTCTTCTTCCATCAACATCTATGGTGTATGTTCATCATGCTTAAGGAAACGAAATAAAACATAACCTTTTTTATAATCTTAAAATACCATGGCAAGAATCAAACCATTCAAGGGGGTTCGTCCTCCGAAACAATTAGTAGAAGAAGTGGCATCGCGCCCTTATGATGTGCTCAATAGCGAAGAAGCCCGTAGGGAGGCTGAAGGCAACGACAAGAGCTTGTATCATATCATAAAACCGGAAATTGATTTCGAACCCGGTTTCGACGAGCACGATCCCGCCGTATATGACAAAGCTGTTGAGAATTTCAAAAAATTCCAAGAAAACGGCTGGCTTGTTCAAGACGAGAAAGAAAACTACTATATCTACGCCCAGACAATGAACGGCAGGACACAATATGGTTTTGTCGTAGGTGCTTGGGTTCCCGACTACATGGAAGGCAGGATTAAAAAACACGAACTTACCCGTCGCGACAAGGAAGAAGACAGGATGAAACATGTGAGATGTAACAATGCAAACATCGAGCCTGTGTTTTTCGCATTTCCGGACAATACAGTCCTTGAGAATATAATAAGAGAAGTCACCGCCGGCACTCCTGAATATGACTTCGTGGCTCCGGACGGTTTCGGACACACCCTTTGGGTCATCAAATGTCCTAAAACCATAAAGACAATAACTGAAGAATTTGAAAAAATTCCTAACCTCTATATAGCTGACGGGCATCACAGATCAGCTGCCGCGGCTCTCGTAGGTGCTGAAAAAGCTGCAGCCAATCCAAATCATACCGGAGAAGAGGAATACAATTATTTCATGGCAGTTGCATTCCCGGCATCCCATCTCAACATAATCGACTACAACAGGGTCGTGAAGGATCTCAATGGTTTGACACCAGCCGAGTTTCTTGACAAACTCTCCGAGAATTTCATTGTTGAAGAC
>CAMYSW010000104.1:0-8143 GCA_947297425.1 uncultured Porphyromonadaceae bacterium | reverse complement strand
GTATAAAGATCTTGGGACGCTTGAGGATTCGGGTGAGGATATTGGGGCATTGATGGCTGTGGGTGAGCTCGTAGGGTTGACGGCAAATATCTCCGGTGAAATTTCCGGAAATGCCTTTAATGCGGTTTTTTATGATGATTTCCGTTTTAAAGAAGGGTATTATTACCGTATGCGTTTCATGTTTGAAGAGAATGTGAGTGCAGAGGAGGATTCTGACAAAGATCCTGATTCGGATAATGATCCTGATTCGGATAATGATGAAAACGAGTCTAAGCCGGTTGTGTGTGAGGGACAGGATGTATTTACAGTTAAGGTGGTTCCTGCCTATCAGAAATGGACCGGTGCCGCTTCTGAAACAAACCGGAACTGGAACAATGATAATAATTGGTGCCGTGTTAATTATGACGATCTTTTAATTAAGTCGGAATCCCGAAAAGTGGAAATGGCGGAATATGTAACTGACGGAGTGGGACAAGGAAGGAATGACAGGAATTTCAGTTACGCGCCACTTGATTTCACAAAAGTGATTATTCCTGATGGAGAAAAGTTTCCGGAAACTTTTTCCTCTGTAGCGACAGATCTTACCTCTCTCTATTCAGGTATCATTAATCCTGATGGATCCAATTCCGTGTTATGGACAGAAAATCCATCGGTAGCTACTGATGGGTCTTCACCGGCAGGTGAAGCCTCTGATATGATTCAGTTTGATATGGCGGCTTATTCTGCAACGGCAACGGGAATTGATTGCCGACCTTGGTATGCCAATACATGTTCGGAAATTCATTTTATGCCGCGTTCAGAACTTTTAGGACAGGGCAACCTGATATATGGTAAAGCTTGGGTGGATGTGGAGAATAAGCCAGGGAGATGGTACACGCTTGGGCTTCCTTTGAAATCTGTTTATGCGGGAGACATGTATCTCCCCTCGGATAATGCACGTCAGGAAACGGAACTTTTTAATGACATATCATATTCTGTTGATATCAATAATCGTTTTTCTCCGGCTGTTTTCCAGCGTGGCTGGAACAAGAGCAAAGCTACGGTCTATGAGATTAAAGATGGACAGTCAAGAAATGTTGCCGTGAAAGCAAATTGGTCGCATGTTTACAATGACGTGGCTGAAGTTTATGGGCTTGGCACCGGTTTCTCAATAAAGACAGATGTTTCGGCAATGGGGAATCACGATGGGGAAAATGTTATATTCAGACTTCCCAAATCTGATACTTCTTTTGATTATTACAGTCATGACGGATTGCAGGTTGGAAACCGCACGGATATATCGAGGGATCCGACAAGTCATTTCCGTTTGAATGATGCCGCAGGCACGATTTCTGCGGTGAGTAGGGGTGACAATTCTTATTTTCTTGTGGGTAATCCTTTTATGTCGCATCTTGACATGGAGCTTTTCCTGAAAGCTAATGAGGATAAGGTGAGTCCTAAATATTGGATTCTTACGGAAGATTCGCAGAAAATGGCTGTTTTTGATGAAGCATCAGGTGGATTCATAGGCTCAGCTTCCGGGGTTGTAGCTCCGCTTCAGGGATTTTTTGTCGAGGCTTTGGATAATGCTGCAGTTTCCTTAGGTGACGGTGATATTGCTTTGTCGCTCAAATATGATGAAACCATGTCATGTCTGTCTCCGTTTGCTGAATCTCCTTTGCGTGAATCAACAAGGGCAGTGGATACCGTGACAACATGCTTGTCTGTAGCGGCAATGCGCGATGGTGTTGAAATTTCAAGGGCTTTCCTGAATGTCTCTTCATCTGCTAAAGCCGGGTATGATGCAAATGAAGATGCCGTGATGATTGACAATTCTGACCTTGGCATTCCTGTGTCAGTATATACGATAGGTGAGAATAAGGCTCTTTCAGTAAATTCTACGGATTCATTGGATGGCACGGAAATAGGATTGATATCCTCGGATGAAGAAACTACGACATTGCTTTTCGAAGGCGCTGCTGTTGCTGATGGATTCAAGCTTTATGATTCACTCACCGGTGAGTATGCAGATATTCACGAAGGAATGGAATATACGGTATCGGGTGCAATCTCAGGACGTCTTTATCTGATGAAGGAGAGCACGGAGGAAGAGATAGCCGATGGTATCAGGATCTTGGTAAAAGGACAAGATGTGACTGTATTTACAGGACTTGAAGGTGATCTCTCCATTAATGTTCACGATATGCTTGGCACCAAGATTCTATCGGAACATAATTGTGGTAATGAGTTTACATTCACTCTTGACAAGGGCGTATATGTGCTTAACGCTATAGATGGTGTGAATCGTATTGCCAAGAAAATAATGATCAGAAAATGATAATGGGGATTAATATTGTGTGTTCGGCGTTGACCTTTATTGCAGTATCGGTAAATGGTCCATTGCTGAGGTTTGGAAGTCAGGAGGTGGATCTTGGAGCCATCCCTGTGGATACTATTAAGAAGGGGGAGGTATGGATCCACAATGACGGAGACGAGCCTCTCTTGATAACACAGGTTTTCACGGATTGCGGGTGCACTGCCACTGAGTATGTCAAGGATCCTATTGCTCCCGGAGATTCATCGCTTATGACAGTCAGTTTCAATAGTTGGCACCGGAGTCCCGGAAACTTCCGGAAAGTTGTGAGGGTGCGTTCCAATGCAAACAGAAAGGCTTTCCTACTGTTTGTCAAAGGGCGAGTGAAAAGACCTTTAAGAAAGTAGTGCTGAACATAGGCGGGACCATAGTATATGGATATAAATTAAACGTCGGTAGCGATCGCTACCGACGTTTAATTTATATCCGTGATTGACTTATATAGTGGCTATCGTGTCCCAAACGAAGGCTCTTAAGCCAAGTAGCGGTTTGTTGTAATCAAGTTCTTTAAGACGTTTGAGCACCGGCTCAACGCGGTCGTCTTCTACAAATGTCAGGATGGCAGACGCCAGCGAAGGCCATGCGTGTGAGCCATAATGCGGGTCACCGGTGTGGCTTCCGCGCCCTTGCACCTCTCCGAATGCTGTGAATCCACGGCAGGAAGTGCGTGTAAGCACATCTATTATTGCTTCGTGATGTGCCTGGTCATATGATATGAATATTGCTTTCATTTTTTAGGTTTTAGGCTTTAGGCTTTAGGTTTTAGGCTTTAGATATATAGAGCTAATGTCTAATGCCTAAAGCCTAACACCTAAAGCCTGACACTATTTCTTACGTAATTTTCTGCGGGTGCGTTTCACGCCGTTGCCGGCGAATACGCAATATAATACAGGAACAAAAAGGAGGGTCAAGATAGTAGAGAATGTAAGACCTCCGATCACGGCGGTTCCCATCGGTCGCCACATCTCGGCTCCTTGTCCTGTGCCTACAGCCATCGGGACCATACCGAGGATTGTGGTCAGAGTGGTCATGACCACGGGACGGAGACGTGAGCGTCCTCCGTCGATCACGGCACGACGTATCGACATTCCTCGTTCGCGGTTAAGCGTGATATAGTCAATGAGCACGATACCGTTTTTCACAACAATACCGATAAGCATGATCGCACCGATCATCGACATGACGTTAAGCGTGTGTCCGGTGAGCCAAAGAATGAGGAACACTCCGGAGAAGGCGAACAGAAGTGAGGTCATGATTATGCCCGGGTAGGTGAGTGATTCGAACTGCGCCGCCATTACGATATAGACGAGAATTATGATCAGGATTCCGAGCATAAGGAGATCTCCGAAAGAATCTTGCTGGTCTTCATAACTACCTGCAATCTGAACCGTGATTCCTGATGGAAGGTCAATGTTTGCCATCTCAGCTTCAGCTGCTGTCACTACCTGACTCATCGGGACTCCGTCAACAACTGCAGAAACGGTTATTATACGCTCACGGTCTTTACGCTCGATTGTAGGAGGCGTGAAGCGTTCCACGACCGTTCCGAGTTCCTTGAGCCTGATTCCTTTCCCTTCGTTCGAATATATCAGAATGTTTTCAATATCCTCGATGCTTGTGCGGTGTTCAGGTGCATACATTACCTTTATGTCATATTCCTCACCGTCTTCGCGGAATTGCGATGCCGTGGAGCCATTGATGCGGTTTCGAAGATAGTAGGCTGCTGTCTGTAAGCTTATGCCATACATGGACAGCTTTTCACGGTCAAAATCCACTTGATACTCCGGCTGATAGTCGGAGCGTGATATAGTGACGTCGGCAGTGCCGTTGATTCCTTCGAGAATCTGTTTCAATTCCGCAGCAACGCGGTCGGTTTCGTCGAAATCATAACCATAGATTTCGAAATCTACGGTGCTCTGTCCACCCATTCCTTGTCCGCGACCGCCACCGATGTTAACCTGTGCTTTCTTAAACTCAGGAAAATCTCGTGTAAGGTCTTTACGCATTTCCTCAGCTATTTCACGAATGCCGCGCTTACGGTCTCCCGGATCAAGGAGACGTATGTTCATTGATATGATGTGCGCACCGTTGTCGGAGAGTGATGCAAACGTGTTGTCAGAACTTGCCGGTCCGACAGTATAGTTCATTACCGTTATTTCCGGATATTTGGCACGCCATAGAGAATCGAGCCTTCCGGTAACTTCCTGTGCTTCTTCTACGCGGGCACCGATCGGCAACTCAAGATTTACTCCTAAACGTCCGTCATCCTGTGTCGGGAAGAACTCGGTGCCTACGAATTTCATAAGGAATATGGAGCCTACGAAAGTTCCGAGACATATTATGATTGTTATGGTGCGGTGGCTTACAACTTTACGGAGTAACGCTGTGTAACCGTCATCGAATTTGTCTAAGGCACGTTCGATATGTGAATACCAGTTTTTCTTGTTACCGTCAGTCGCTTTACCTTTGAGCCTGAGCCATTGGCTGCAGAGCATAGGAGTGAGGGAAAGGGCACAGGTTGTGGATATGATCATCATGATTGTCACCATCCATCCAAGCTGACGGAAGAGCACTCCTGTCATGCCGGTAACAAGTGTGAGCGGGAAGAATACTGCTATGAGTGTAAGGGTTGATGCAATTACCGAGATTGCCACCTCGTTGGTGCCATGCACGGCAGCCTGTTTCGGGTCTGCACCTCTTTCAATGTGTGTGGTTACGTTCTCAAGCACCACAATGGCATCGTCTACCACCATACCGATAGATATGGAAAGGGCAGAGAGTGATACGATGTTCAGTGTGTTGCCTGTTGCAAAAAGATAGATGAACGACGCGATGAGTGACACCGGAATGGTTATGACGATAATCATTGTGGCGCGCCAACGTCCTAAGAACACGAACACTACGATCATAACGAAGATGAGCGCATACATCACCGTCTCCACAAGAGCTGCGATAGTGTTGCGGATATTGTCGGAAGTGTCGACTATCACTCCGATCTTTACGTCAGACGGGAGGTTTTTCTCTAACGACGGGAGCATTTTCATCACTTTGTTTGAAATCTCCACAGAGTTGGCACCACTCTGTTTCTGAATGATGATCATCGCTCCCTCTTTACCGTCATTGTATGTGCGTTGGGTGCGCTCCTCAAGACTGTCAACGATTTTTGCGACATCGCTCAGGTATACCATTTTCCCTTGGAAGCTACCTACGGGAATATGCTCCATCTGCGAAGTTTCCTCAAACTCACCTTGCACACGGAGTGCATATGTGTTCGAACCGATATCGAACGATCCACCGGGCACATTGCGGTTTTCCGCTCCGATTACGGATGCGATCTGCTCTACGGAAAGGTTATATGCCTCAAGTCTGTTGGGATCTACATATACATGTATCTCACGCTTGGGTGCGCCGGAGATTGATACGGATCCTACTCCGTCCACACGTGCGAGAGGGTTGGCGACATTATCGTCAAGGATCTTGTAAAGACCAGCCATGCTCTCGTTTGCCTGAACCGACAGGAGACAGATTGGAATCATGTCGGTGGAGAACTTGAAGATTATCGGATTTTCCGAATCATCGGGAAGTTGCGATTTCACCATATCGAGTTTGTCGCGCACATCGTTGGTTAACACATCAATGTCGTAACCATATTCGAATTCAAGAGTGATAACGGATGTATTCTCTCTTGAAGTGGAAGATATATGCTTCAGATGCTCCACAGAGTTTAGAGTATTCTCAAGCGGTTTGGTGACATTTTGCTCTATATCTTTGGCTGAAGCTCCCGGATACATGGTGATTACCATGATAGAATTTGTATCGATGTCCGGATAAAGGTCAATAGGGAGCTTTGCCAGAGAGAAGAGACCGAGGATAATGACTGTGACGAAACATAGCGTCGTCATTACCGGTCTTTTTACTGCTGAACTATATAATGACATTGGTTTTCAGTTTTCAGTTTTCAGAGATTAGCTCTTATTTGGCTACTTTTACTTTTATGCCGTTGGCGAGGCGAGTCTGACCGGAAACTACGACTGTCGATCCGGGTTCTACACCGCTTATAAGCTCATAAGAATCGCCGAGACGCTGTCCGAGTTCCACCTTATTGTAGCTTACGGTGCCGTCAGGATTGTAAACATACACGTAATGGTTGCCTGAACCGGGTTGTTTTACCACTGCCTTATCGGGTACCACAACACGGCGTGCTGTTCCGAGACTCAGTTCCACGCGTCCGAACATTCCCGGGAGTATGCGGTTGTCAGAGTTCGGCAATGTGATCTCGGCTCCGAAAGTTCTGGAAGCCTGATCTACGGTAGGGGCTACGAGGGTTACGGTTCCGTTGAATATTTCGTCTCCATATGTGTCGAATGTTACGATCGCCGGCATTCCGCGTTTTACTTTTGAAAGTTCGCTTTCGGAAATGTTAATCACTATCTTTACCGGTTGGGTGCGTGCTATTGTAAGAATAGGAAGCGAGCCGGTCATATCTCCCGGATCATAATTACGTGCGGTTACAACCCCGGAAATCGGAGATGTAAGGATTGTGTTTTCACGCACATTACGCAGAGTCCTTTCGGCAGATGCGAGTGTGTTTTTTGCATTCACAAGCTGAATTTCCATCTGGTCAACTTGCTGTTTTGTGCCTCCGCCTATCTTGAAAAGCTCAAGTGCCCTGTTATAGTTCACTTCTATGTTTTTCAGATTTGCCTTGGCATTGTCCACTTGCAGTTCATAACTTGTAGTGTTCACGTCATCCATCACCACAAGCCGCTGACCGGCAGAAACATTCATACCTTCATCCACCTGGATCTGTTTGATGCGGTTGGGTGATGCGGAAGAGATATTATTGATCAGTTCCGGTTCAACAGTGGCAGTGTAGTTGCCTATCTGATTTACTTCTCGGTCGTTGACCAGCATGGTCTTCACCACGGGAATCTCTTCTTTTTTAGACTCTTGTTCAGTTTTGTCTCCGCCAGAACAAGCTCCGAGAGTCATCAGGGCGAAAGCGGCGGAAGTAAGAAATATTTTATTCATGATGATGATATGTTAGCGTGAAGATATAGAGGTGGTTAATGCTTCATCCCTGCCAAGCAGCAGGTCAAGCTCGCTTGTAGAGATGAGGTAGTTGTAAATGCTTTGGAGATAAGAAAGTTGTGCAGACGTGTTGGCGAGTTCGCTGTCTCTGAGGTCGAGGTATGTAGCTGCGCCTATCTCAAAACTTTTCTGCATTATCTCGTAGGCTTTTGCAGCTTGGCGCATTCCATCTTCGCTTGCTGCAATCTGTTTTACCTGCTTATTGATATTATCGATAGCGAGGTCAACTTGCATATTGAGAGAATTGACCAGGTTCTCGCGTTGGAGGTCCATCTCTTTTAGCTGTACTTGCGCTTGTTTCACTCCATAATACTTTGATCCACCCGAGAAAATAGGTATTTGAAGGGCTACTCCAACAGTGGAATATGGATTGAAATCCTGATTCTTCAAGGCATTGCCGTTGCTGAGTGCATTCCAGTTAATATTATATGTTGCCGCAAGGGTTGGAATCCACGCGAATTTTTTTAGTGTGACATTCTGACGTGCCATGTCGGTCTGGATATCGAGAGACCTTAGGGAAGTATTGTTAGCAAGTGATCGGTTCAGTGCTGCCGTGTAGCCGAACATGTCGCTTTGCATCTGTTTAAGCGTGATGTCGGGCATAAGTTCGATAGCAGAGTCCATGCCCATCAGCACTTTTAGCTGCAATTGGCATTGTCTTACAGAAATATCTGCCTGCAGAAGTTCCGGCTCTATATT
>CAMYSW010000103.1:0-8149 GCA_947297425.1 uncultured Porphyromonadaceae bacterium | reverse complement strand
GATCAAGACACAGCTTGCCCGCGAGCCGATCAATGAAAAGTGCTTCAAGATGATGGAACGTGCCCTCTCCTGGCTCAACACCCATCAGTATTCGGCTCGAATCCTCAAATGGCAGACCGAACGCTGGGGTGAAGTCCCCGCCGACTTCGGCAGGAAATAAGAAGCTATCCAAAAAACAACCAAATATCTCAATCATGAAACAAAAACTTGCATCAATTGTATTAGCCACAACTATGGCATTGCCTATGTTCGCTACGAACGAGGCGACAATTCAACTCCTGCCTTCCGACAACAGTCCCGTTATAGCCAAAGAAATATACGGGCAATTTGCCGAACATCTCGGCACATGCATATACGGAGGTCTGTGGGTAGGAGAAGATTCATCTATCCCCAATACCAACGGTTATCGCACCGATGTGCTGAATGCCCTTAAAGAACTTCAAATCCCCGTGCTTCGATGGCCGGGCGGTTGTTTCGCCGACGAATACCATTGGATGGACGGCATTGGTCCGAAAGAGAAACGCCCTCGCATGGTCAACACTAACTGGGGTGGCACCGTTGAAGACAATTCTTTCGGCACACACGATTTCTTCAACCTATGCGAATTGCTCGGATGTGAACCATACCTCAGCGGCAATGTCGGCAGCGGCACGGTAGAAGAACTTGCCAAATGGGTGGAATACATCACTGCTGAGGAGGGACCGATGGCGAATCTGCGCAAGCAGAACGGACGTGAAAAGCCATGGAAACTAAAATACCTCGGTGTGGGTAACGAAAGCTGGGGATGCGGAGGAAATTTTCGTCCGGAATATTATGCGGATGTCTATCGCCGCTATCAGACATATTGCCGCAACTTCAACGGCAATAAACTCTACAAGATAGCGTCCGGAGCCAGCGATTATGACTATAACTGGACAGAAGTGCTTATGAAGAATGCCAGGAACCAGATGGACGGCATATCGCTTCATTATTACACCGTGACAGGATGGTCCGGACGTAAGGGTTCCGCTATTGACTTTGACAGCGAGGATTATTATTGGACGCTTGGTAAATGTCTTGAAGTTAAAGATGTGGTTAAACGTCACTGTGACATAATGGATAAATACGATCCGAAGAAACGTATCGGATTACTTGTAGACGAATGGGGAACATGGTGGGACGAAGAACCGGGCACAGTCTCCGGGCATCTATATCAGCAAAACACGATGCGCGACGCAATGGTAGCGGCATTAAGTCTCAACACCTTCCATCGCTTCACCGACCGCGTGAAAATGACCAACATCGCACAGATAGCCAATGTGCTCCAATCAATGGTGCTTACCAGCGGAGACAAGATGGTTCTCACTCCAACATATTATCTCTTCAAGATGTATGTGCCTCATCAGGATGCAAAGCTATTACCACTGAACGTAGCCACGCCTATGATAAAGGCTCGCGACGGCAGGCAGGTTCCGGTTGTTGACGCAACCGCTTCAACTAAAGACGGCAAAACAACAATCTCCCTTGTCAACACCGACCTTCAAGAACAGGCAGAGATCACTATCGATCTCGCGGGAATTACGGCAAGGAGTATCAAAGGTGAAATCCTCACCTCCGCAAAAATCAATGATTATAACGACTTCAGCAAGCCGGAGTCAGTTTCCATCCGCCCTTTCAACAAAGGTTGGAAACAGTCAAAAGACAAACTTTTTGTCACTCTCCCTGCCAAAAGCATCGTCACCCTATCACTGAATTAAAAAAACGGCCCTGCATCTAAACTGGTGCAGGGCCGATCTCCATTATCGCCTTTTCCATCCGCCGAAAAGGCTCTTTTTGAAACAAGACTTATTTTTCACGGCATCTTCCGACCCATATTCGATAGCTCTGTCAAAATAACCTATACCTTTAGAAATGTCTTCATTTGTGCCTCTGCCGAAAGCATAAGCAACGCCAAGAGCGTTAAGAACCATGGCATCAAGCGGTTCCCATATATCATCTAAAATATCTTCTATCTCCGACAATCGTTTGAACGCCATATTGTCATCCTGAACCGTGCCGAGACCGTCCTGATGCAAAATGGCAAGTTCCGCTGCCGCTTCCCAACGATTGTCTTCATCGCTGTTGTCATAAGAAAGTCCCAGCCATTGATAAGCCTTGGCATAATCGTGGGTAACATTGCCCCTTCCTTCAAAATAGAAATTTCCCACTGCAAACTGAGCCTTCGCATGCCCTGCCTTGGCGGCTATGACATATAGACGGAAAGCTTCGTCAAGATCCTTCTCCACACCATATCCACATGCATAACACACCGCAACGTTATAGGCAGACTTCACATCACCTTTTTCAAAAGCTTTTTTGTAACACGAAAACGCCTCCTCTTCACAATCTTCGTATTCATCTTCAAGATACTTGCCATAATCATTACAGACCCGAGGATCATTTCCCTCCGCAAGCATTCCGAAATATGTCTCTAAACGATCGTCGTCTATGCCTCCGATACCGGACTCATAAATAGTTCGATAATTACCGAATCCCGCCGACAACCCTGCAGCAAAAGATTTTTCATACATATCTGCAGCAATCGGATATGCATATTCATTATACTCGTCAACATCTTTATACTTATCCGATTCTTCCTTGCCATATATCATCAGGTAATCACCCCAGAACATGACATTCGCCATCATATACAGACAGAAAGCGTCTCCCTCTTCCGCTTGCTTCACAACTTCTTCGTAAGCCTCCCTTAATGATCCGAAAGGCATATCCCGCTCAACGCTTGGAGTGAGGTTGTCATTACGCAATGAGCAAAGCACCCCGGATGCGCTGCCCTCAAGCACACTTTCTTTCAACAATTGTGATGCCCGATCCTCATCAACATCAAAGCCTCCTCCATCCCAGACATACTCTTCACCCATGAGACACCTTGCGAGATAACATTTAGCATCGGCATCTCCTTTTTCCGCTGCCATTTCAAGCATTTCATACCCACGCTTCATCTCCGTCGGATCAAAGCTTTTCCATATCATATCTATTGCGCGCCTGACAGCGTCACTATATCTTCCATTCATACCTATTCATACCTATCATGATTAAAAAGCTGTTTAAAAACTATAATCAGCAATTTCTGCATCTTCCCAATCCGAAGTGACCGTTGGAAAAGACCTATTGTAATAATAGTCTCCCAACCAACGTATCACTTGACCGAGATATATCGTGGCGATACGATAACCACGTATCCGATTACCCGCGACAAGCCCGGCGATTCTAACCTGATACTCGCCGGCATTAAACCTCACTTCCATATAGCCGTCAAGAAATTCATCCGTGTGCAACACCAAACTATCGGAATCTCCCCGTTCAACTTTTTGCAGTGCTGCCATTACATCCTCGTAATCGAAACGTCTGAAAGAAGTCTTGTCTATGTACAACACGAGTTGAGGCTGCACAGCAGGTTCATGACTGAGACATTCGCCCTTCCAACAATCAAGATCTGGAATTTCACTTCGGGTAAAGAATGAACACATGATTTCCTTGGCAACATCGACTCCGCAAGGCTCATACGGGCGGTAGCGCAATAATCCCGTATCTGTATTGATAAATATGTATACCAGCGGCTCATCCATGTTTCCGTCATACCCATATTGGATGGTTTCGCATGTTCCCCATCCCGTTACAAGCGGACGGCATCTCGTAAGTGCTATATACCCTCCTTCAAACCGGGAGAAAGCATCTCTTATAACATCTTCATCAACATTCGATGTCGACTCTTCCGTTAAGCTTTCATGCAAAACAAATCCCGGCACAACATCTTTCGGATCTTCCGTTTGTCCTGATTTTGATGAAGACTTGAATATGGAACGAAAAACGTCAAGAATCATAAGGTTGGAGTTAATAATCAAAAACGCATTCCATTGACATTTGCAGGTGGACGCCCCGCATCCAGTTCTTTTTTCATAAATTCCATATAGGGAGCGACATGACGGAAGAACCGTTTATATCCTGAGCATAAATAGTTGAGACCGGGTTCTCCATCGGCAGTGACAGAAAACCTGTTTTTAGGACACTCCCCATTGCACGCAAACAAGAACTCACAATTCTTGCATTGTGCTGGAAGTTTAGAATACTTATCCATGCCGAACTGTTGCTGACGTTCACTATACATCATTTCCACCAAAGTATGGGTGCGTATGTTGCCAAGCTTATATTCCGGAAACACAAAGTGGTCGCAACTATACACATCTCCGTTATACTCCATGACTCCGGCATGTCCACATGTGCGCGCCATCGTACACACCCCCGGCTGCTCCCCTACCCAGTTTGCCAATGTAGAATCAAAAAGCTGAATAAAATATTTCCCCACATCCCCTTTCACCCACTCATCAAAGAGAGTTACAAGAAACTCCCCCCATTGTTCGGGAGAGACTGAAAAATCGGCAAGCGGCACTTTCCCGGCATCCATCGGAGAGGCAAGATGACGTCCATCCTTATGCGGATAAAGACGCTCCACTATAGGAGTGAACTGGATGTAACGACATTCAATCTCCTTGAAAAAATTATAAAAATCCAATGGATAGTCTGCATTAAAATCATTGACAACCGCCAAGGCATTCCATTCTACACCATGCTTGTTAAGAAGGTTTATACCCTGCATCACTTTCCGGAACGAAGGCTGCCCCATCTTGTTACGGCGGTATTCGTCATGAAACTCCTGAGGACCATCTATAGAGACACCGACAAGCCATCCGTTTTCACGGAAAAACTCACACCATTCATCAGTGAGAAGAGTGCCGTTTGTCTGGATAGAGTTATCTATCTGCATGCCCCGGGCGTAACGTTTCTGCAATTCAACGACACGTTTATAGAACGACAGCGGACGCATGAGCGCCTCTCCCCCATGCCAGGAGAAAAGCACCTGCGGCATTGTCTGCGATTCTATATAATCTCGGATAAAGCGTTCCAGCAAGTCGTCACTCATAGTGAACCTTCCTGCCTTATCTTCATTCCTATAAAGATTTGCTTTCTCAAGATAATAGCAATATTTACAGCTCAAATTGCACATTGAACTGACAGGCTTCGTCATCACATATAGCGGACGAGCGAAAGGTAATTGCATCCCGCTCATTGATCACTTCTTTTAGCATTCCATACCAATGCAGTCAGTATAACCGACAAGAATGCAGAACCGATCCAGAACCAGTTCACCATCGAGAAGTCGTATACCTCCACTCCGTTTACGACAGTCTTGTTACCTTCTATAAGGATACCGTTCATCACGTCTTGCAGTCCGGCTCCCAGATAACTGGCAATGCCTACAACACCCAAAGCAGCACCCGCCGCAGCCTTTGGCGCGATATCAACTGCCATAAGTCCACCGAGGAAACATATAAGCACCCCTATACCAAGACCGAAAAGCACCATTGCCGTGACATCAAGCCAGAAATTTTCTCCCGGCACAAGCAGGAAAAGGCACAACGCGACGGTATTCATCAATCCGCATACAAGAGCCGGGACATTTCGCGATCCACGGAAAAGCTTGTCCGAAATAATGCCGGAAGCTACCGTCCCCACTATTCCGCATACTGAACTGATAGAGATGATAAGACTCGCATCAAGAGTGGTATACCCTTTCTGAGCTTCGAGGTAGAACACGCCCCATGAGTTGACTGCATAACGGCTGATATACATGAAAGCCGACCCGAGAGCAAGAATCCAGATTGCAGGGTTCTTAAGAACCGACTTTTGGGCACGGTTGAAATCTTCCGTCTCAACCTTCTTCGAAGAGGCGGCATCTGCAACTTTCTGATTCAAAAGGAAACCCTGACTCTGTGGCGTGTCTTTCATGAATAGGAGTAGCATCCCGAAACCGGCAAGCCCGATAACCCCGGCACCAATCATACCTGAACGCCAACCCACCCAACTCACAAGAGCCGCGACAGTAATGAATGTTATAGCCTCACCTATATTGTGACTTGCGCTCCAGAATCCATAATAAGTGCCACGATCTTTATTATCATACCAGCGGTTGAGCGAAACGACCCCTGCAGGAGCACCCATAGACTGGAACCAACCGTTGAGTCCCCATAACACTGCAAAAACAATGAACATATTGGAAAAACCGAGTATCAGATTGACAATGGCAGTAAGCAACAGCCCCGTTGCCATAAACCTTCGCGCATTGCATCGGTCTGCAAGAAAACCGTTCGCCATCTTTCCCACGGCATATACAAAGAAAAGGCACGAACCTATTATCCCCAGTTCAGTTTCAGAAAAAAGACCATCCTCCACTATCGGTTTCCTGACGATATTCATGCTCAGACGGCAGACGTAATAGAGTGCATAGCCGCATGTTGCCGAGATGAATGTGGCGAGACGTATCCTATTGAATTTTTCCTGTGGATTCGAGCTCACATAATTTGGAGAAGAGATACGATAAAAATCTATGATTCGGGACATAAAGCTTCCAGACTTCCGCCCACATGCATTTTGAGATGATTCCATATCTATTCCCTTTATTCATGAAGTTTACGTTCGCGTAGATAATCCAGCACCATCGCAGGACGATCCGTCTGAATGATTCGCGCTCCGAGTTTATCCACAAGATATCCCCAGCCATTGTTAATATCCTTAAGGGAGGCATCATCGTCATGACCGCCTGCCATTGTGTCCCACAGCGTGTTATACCACAAAAGGCTCTTGCCCGCAAGCTTTTTACGCACCTTAAACGGACGTTTATTTTCATCAGTAGAGAAAAGAAGCTCGAATGCTGTCGGATTCAACACCTTACAATGATCCTTTATTGTCTTCAAGGCTTGAACGGAATCAAGGTGCACGATGGGCATATAGAGGATCTCATCAAGATAGTCCCCATATTTTTTCTTGATTTTTTTAGCCGGAAGCTTACCTTTCATTATGATCTGACGCTCGGTGCCGGTTTTCTTTGCCAATTCATATACCTGATCAAAATAACGGTCAGCCTTGTCAAGATTCAGCATCACCCTCCCTTTGGTGGCAACAAGAACCTCCTCGAGAGTAGGCACCTTATGTTTTGTTCGGATATGGCAACCATTGCGTAGTCTCAGTTTTTCGATATCAGCCCAATCTGTTTCAGATATTTTACCTTTACCGGTAGTGGTGCGGTCAAGCTTGCCGTCATGCATAAGGATTAGTTTACCGTCCTTTGTTCTCTGGAGGTCAATTTCCACGATATCCACCCCCATGTTTATGGCACTGTTTATACCCTCAATTGAATTTTCCGGGAAATTGCGCCAATCTCCGCGATGAGAAGCGACAAACACTTTGGTAGTGTCTCTTGCAAGGAGACGTTCCCTGATTTCTTCCGCCCTCGTGCGGGAGATGGCGGGCACACAACAAAGTAGCAACAGGCAGATTGAAAGAATCTTTTTCATGAAGTTTTATAGGTTAAGTTTTGGTATTATTAGCAATAAATTTCGTTTCGCATCGCAAATATAGCAATTTACTTTCGTTTTTGAAAGCAAACTGGAATTTAAAATTCCAGTTTACATCTTTGTCCAAACCAATCCATATTTACTCTCCAACCACCCACAACCACGCAACAACCACTTTCATACCTTATTTCAAAGAGTTTTATGTATCTTAAGGTGGTTGTTACGTGGTTGGTGGTGGTTGGAGTTATTAATACATGGGGTTAGAATCTTTTGATACGGCAATTTAAGCAGAGAGGCACAGGGTTCGATCTTGAATTGAAAAGAATTTATTAACTTTACAACAATGAAAGAAATATCCATCGCCGGCACACTAAAAGAGGAAATACGGAGTATATTAAAAGCTTCGGGGGCCTGCGCCGTCGGTTTTGCAAAGGCAGGACCTGTTGATTCCTCGGAATGGAATCGATTTGAAGATTGGCTTTCGCACGGATACAATGCGGGGATGGGATACATGCACAATTACCCAGATCTGCGTCGCGACCCGCGACTTCTTCTTGAAGGTGCTGAAACATTGATCTCACTTGCGTTCTCTTATAATCCGATAAGGTGGAGACGAAAAGATCTCGGCACCATTGCCGCTTACGCCTATGGCAAGGATTATCATAAAGAGCTCAGACGTTTGCTCAAACCGGCAATCAGAGAAATCAATAATCGGTTTCCTGAAGCGCATTTCCGCACCTGCATAGACTCCGCTCCGGTAC
>CAMYSW010000102.1:0-8177 GCA_947297425.1 uncultured Porphyromonadaceae bacterium | reverse complement strand
CAGCCGGAATGTCGTGCCCTTGCCTAATTCAGACTCTTTTACGTAAATCTTCCCGAACAAATAACAAAAGCATAAAGGAACAAGAATGCCAATGTTTTCTGAACCACCGCATTCGAAGTGCCTTTACCATTAATCGTCACAGTGGTAACCGTGGATGGATGCATCATTTTATAGAATTCATTTTTTATGAATTTAAAAAGCACAACAAACCTGTCCACTTTAGCACCTCCGGATGTGCTTCCTGCACATGAACCCATTACCATCATGACCAATAACAATACTGTCGATATCGATCCCCAATCATTAAAATCAGGTTCGGTTATACCGGTGGACGACAATATAGATATTGTCTGAAACAGAGGGTCAAGAGTCAGATACTCCCATTTTGTTCCCAACCCTTCTATAAGGATATTTATTACAAACCCTATATAACAAGCCACAATAATCCAAAGGTAACATTTAAATGCCGTGTTCTTTAAAGGATTTCCTCCTCTTCCTGTTATAAGATTAAACAGCAAAGAGAAATTCACACCCCCTAAAAACATAAATACACACATAACCACCTTTATATATACCGAATCCCACTGAGCTATACTCATGTCTGAAGTTGAGAAACCACCGGTAGACATTGTGGAAAGTCCATGACAGAACGCATCAAAAATATCCATGTCTGAAAAAGACAACAATACGATCAGAAGGACAGTCAATAGTATATACACGCCCCATAACCCCTTAGCCGTGAAGCTGACGCGAGGGCGAAGCTTATCATGGGTTATTCCTGTAACCTCAGCATTAAATAGCTGTATTCCCCCGGAATAATTAAGCATGGGAACAACAGCAAGTGTGAACAAAATGATTCCAAGACCTCCGATCCATTGCACCACACACCTCCATGCAAGAATAGATTTAGGCACACCTACAAGAGTGTTAAGCACAGATGCTCCGGTAGTGGTGAATCCACTCATCGTTTCAAAAAAAGCATCAGATATAGTCTTGTGCGTGCCCGTAAACAAAAAAGGCAACATGCCAAAAAGCGATAATATAACCCATGTAAGACCAGTAAGCAATATGGCTTCCCTTTTGCCCATGTCTTTAGAGCGTGGACGAAGCATCGTCATCCCGGCTCCACATGCTCCGGAGACGCCAGCACAAATGAGAAAATCCCAAAGAGCAGATTCCTTATATAATAAAGCTATAATACAAGGAATGAGCATAAACAATGCTTCAATCACCAAGAGATAGCCGATAACCCTCAATAGCATCAGAAGGTTAATATAATATCTATGCTTTTTATATGAGAACATGAAATATCAATTAAACCACTTTTCTATCTTGTGGATCGTTCCGGAAAGGCAGAAAACAACTACGAAATCGCCCTCTTGAATATGAGTATTACCATTAATAAGCTGGATATCGTCACCACGTACCAATGCCGCCAAAGTCATACCAAACGGTAATTTAAGATCTTTTACAGGTGATTTCGTTATTTTAGCATTCCGCCTCACGTAAATCTCAGCAACCTCCGCATCTGCAAGTGCAAGAAACTTTGAATTGCTTTCATCCGCGTCCAGAAGAATCTTGAATATATGGCTCGATGCAAAAAGTTTCTTATTTATTGTTGTTCCGATATTCAGATTTTCAGCTTGACTCAGAAATTGGAGATTCTCGACATCCGCAATCGTTTTAGGCACG
Organism: uncultured Porphyromonadaceae bacterium; assembly: GCA_947297425.1. Taxonomy (GTDB): domain Bacteria; phylum Bacteroidota; class Bacteroidia; order Bacteroidales; family Muribaculaceae; genus Lepagella. The sequence goes on along the minus strand of CAMYSW010000102.1, from coordinate 6,485 downwards.
CCGAACTCTTTGGCAGTCAGACATGACAATATGTTGGTTTCTGAAGAATCCGTCAGAGCAAGGAATGCGTCGTACTGATATATGTTGTTCTCCCTTAGCACTTCAATATCAAGGGCATCACCATAAACAATCTCACAATTAGGAAGCATCGTTGCCATGGCTTCACAATTCTCCCTGTCATTATCAATGATCTTTATATGAAACTCTTCACTATATAATTTTGCGAATCGTTGGGCTATGCGACTTCCTCCCACTATCAACGCTTTCTTTATCACCTTCTTCTTTTTACCGCATATTTCCATTACTTCCTGAATAAACGGGGGAGTGGTAATGAAATATACAATATCATCGCGCCTTATTTCATCATTACCATTCGGTATAATGGTTTCATTATTCCTTTTTATTGCGGCAACATGGAAATCATGGGTCTTTACCGGCAAATCCCTTAATTTGCAATTAATAAGAGGTGAATCGCCATGTAATTTTACACCAATCAGCAAGAGTCCTCCATTATGAAGCTCCCCCCAATATCTTGCCCAATTATGATACAAGGCGACAGCAATTTCTTGCGCTGCGATATTCTCCGGATATATTAAGAAATCAACCCCCATGTCTTTAAGAATCGATCCATTCTCAGAAATCAAGAACTCGCTATTGTCAATTCTTGCAACAGTTTTTTTAGCTCCTAACCGCTTGGCGATTGCACAACTCGTAATATTGCGGGTCTCATAGGGTGTAACAGCTATATATAGATCCGCATTCGAAACACCCACATACCGGAGCGTTTTAAATGATGACGTGGAGCCATTCCAAGTCATTAGATTATAGTTGGAATCTATCACGTCGAGACGTGACTGGTCATTATCAATCAAGATAATATCTTGATCTTCATTTGAAAGCATCTTTGCAAGATGAGTCCCGACCTCCCCGGCACCAGCTATAACAATTTTCATTTGATTTGTATTCTTAAACTCCTGCCTTAAGACCGGAATGAATTTTCTTTACAGTCTTTACAGTCTCTACAATTCCATTGACATCAAATCCGCAACGGGCATGAAGCTGTTCAACCTTGGCATGCGATACCCATTCATCAGCAACGCCCAATCTCTCAATCCTCAGATTATGACCATTAGTATTTAACCAATCTGAAACAGCTGTTCCAAAACCGCCATCGCGCACTCCGTCTTCTACGGTCACAATTGCTTCATAATTTTCCGCAACATTTTGAAGGATCTCTTCATCAAGCGGTTTAATCCAGATCATATCATATACATCTGCATATATTCCATCTTGCTCAAGAACTTCGGCAGCCACAACGGCATCAAAACCAACCGGACCAACAGACAATATAGCAATTTGGGCATTCTCATTCCTATGAATCATATTGCCCTTTCCAACTTTCATTTCCTTAAAACCATTACAACAGACAGATCCTTTCGCTTTTCCGCGCGGATATCTGATAGCCATAGGCGATGCCATCTTCTCAGCAGTTTTCATCAAGCCTCTAAGGGAATCTATATCCATTGGAGATGCAATACTGATGCCAGGAATCACACGGAGGTAGGAGAGATCAAACAACCCATGATGCGTCACGCCGTCTTCCCCGACAAGTCCGGCCCTGTCTATACAGAACACTACAGGCAGACCTTGTATCGCAACATCATGTATTATATTATCAAATCCACGTTGTAGAAAAGACGAGTATATCGCGACAAACGGTTTCTTGCCGGCTGCGGCAAGACCTCCTGCAAAAGTGACTGCATGACCTTCAGAAATACCTACATCAAATGTGCGGGATGGAAATTTGTCCATCATCTTACACATAGATGTTCCGGAAAGCATTGCCGCCGTTATTCCCACGATCTTATCATTACTTTCAGCCAATTCTACAAGTGTGTCTCCAAAAACTTCCTGCCACAATGGAGATGAAGGAGACGAAGGGGACAACTTCGCTCCGGTTTCCGGATCAAAACTTCCTGGAGCATGCCAAGCCTGAGGATTCTCCTCCGCAACTTTATAACCTTTTCCCTTTACAGTGCGAAGATGAAGAATCCTCGGTCCCTTCATATCTTTAATGTCAGAAAGAACTTTTACAACCTTATTGACATCATTACCGTCAAAAGGACCGAAATATCTTATATTCAATCCCTCGAAAATATTCTGCTGCGCGGATATCAATGATTTCACAGCATTATTGAACCTCAATAACAAACCCTTTCTCTTATCATTGATCAATCCCCATTTCTTGAACAAACTGTAGATCCTGAATCTAAGTTTATTATAAGACGCAGAAGTCGTCATGTCCGAAAGATAACGATGCATCGCACCTACCGGATTATCAATTGACATGTCATTGTCATTTAGAATTATCAGTAGGTTATTAGGACTATTGGAAGCATTATTAAGACCCTCGAATGCAAGACCGTTGCTTATTGAAGCATCTCCGACCACTGCAATAGTCTTGCGGTCTTCTTCTCCTTCCGTGTTCAGGTCGGCGATAGCCATGCCAAGAGCAGCAGAAATGGAATTTCCGGCATGTCCGCAAACAAATGTGTCATATGCGCTCTCTGCAGGGAAAGGGAAACCACTGATGCCTCCGGAAGTGCGCTGATTCGGAAATAGTTCACGACGCCCTGTAAGCAACTTATGGGCATATGCCTGATGCCCCACATCCCACACAATTCGGTCACGAGGCGTATCATATACATAATGAAGCGCCACAATAATCTCAACAGCACCCATGCTTGAGCCGAAATGTCCGGGATTATGAGAGAGATTTTTAATCATGTATTCCCTTATCTCGGTGCAAAGCTGCGGAAGCTGTTCGGGGGTTAGGTTCCTGAGTTGTTCCGGATTGTCTATGTTATTGAGTAAATTCATTGTTTGCCAAAATACTTTTTATATAACGGCACAAAAATGATGATTCCGGTCATTGCCGAAATAAGGAGATTCTTCAAATTCACGCCTCCTGACGACAACAACATCCATACAAGCCATATCCAAATTATGACCAGTATGACAATTCCTATGACTTTAGATATGCCCATTGAACTGCGAATTTAACAAAAATTCCGCAAATTCCTCTAATGGCTCAATATTTTATACTTATCATTATGTCAAATCAGATATAATAACTAATTTTGCAACCGCAAGTTATGAACCTTACAAATATCATAAAAAATTTAACACTGTCAACGGGAGTTTTAACAATCCTTCCGTGTTTTGCCCTATTTACCACTTTGTCATGCCAACGCCAAAGTGACTATTCGAATGCCAATATGGCAACAATCGAACTGGCAGACACTCCCAATATAGAAATTGACACTGTTGAAGAACCGGAAGTCCCACAGATAACGGTGAACAGTGAAAAGCCGGAAGAACTAATGGACTTTATGCGAAACACTGGCAACTGGGATAATTATCGTGAAGGGATATTGCCATCAATGCTTGAAAAATCTCCTAAGTACGTTAAAAAACTTCTGAACAATAGTTTTTCAGGTTTTATAGCGGTTGACAAAAGCCGAATGAAAGTCATATTATTTGACAGATATGGAGTTGCGCAAAAAACTTATGGCATGGCATGCGCAAAGAACTTCGGGACAAAACATGAAAAAGGAGACTCTCGCACTCCCGAAGGGTTCTTTTCAGTCGAAGGCATATACGACAGCACGGAATGGCTCTTTACTGATGATAATGGTGTGACTTCTAAAAAGAAAGGACAATTCGGTCCACGCTTTATCCGTTTAAGGATTCCGGGCACATCGCAAATAGGAATACACGGAACGTGCGCTCCATGGAGCATTGGCTCACGTGCAAGTCACGGATGCATAAGAATAAAAAACGAAAACATACTTGAACTTGTCGAACTTGTTGAAATCGGAATGCCAGTCATCATTGTTCCCGGGCGTAAAGATATTATACGGAACATGATTGAGGGCGTAGACATCCCGTGGGTGCCAACCTCAAAATCAGCCAAAGAACCTAAAATAAAACCGGAAGAAGTGAAAGTTCCGGAACTGCCGGCAGACACAATATGCATTAAAGATTCAATACAGACTCCAATAGTAGACACAGACTCCATTAAAATATCGGAACCGACATCAGAACCGGACGATGAAATTTCCATTGAAATTTCCACTCTTAAAAATTGACAAATAGGGTAATTATTGAGGAAATTTCATTAATTTTGTAGTTGGAAGCGCAAATTGCATCCATTCAATGAATGAACAATTACGAAAGCTACACTCCACATATAGACACTAATGATGAACCTCCTATCATAACAACATCCGGTTCTGCAGAACAGCAAGACAAAAAAAAACAGAACCAGACAAGCAGGAGAAATACTTCTAAAAATAAGCAGTCAAAAGGCAAAAACGTCACAAACAAGGCTGAAAAATCAATAATAGAACGGATTAAAACATTCGTTACATCTCCGGCATTGCGTCAAATTACCGGAATTTTCCTTGGATGTCTTGCCGTTTATCTCCTTATTTCATTCCTTTCGTATTTTACGGCATGTATAAAAGATCAGGCTGTGATCAACAGCACTCCGGTAGGAGGCGCAGCCCGGATTGCAAACCATGGAGGGGAAGGGGGAGCACGCCTTTCGGAATTTCTTATCAACAGAAGTTTCGGAATAGGCTCATTCGTCATAATCGTATGGCTGACAGCAATGAGCATGAAACTACTTATCGGACGGCCACATTTTAAAAGCGTCAACTTCACAATCAAGTGTTTCGTCGCATTGATCACTGTGTCACTGATTGTAGGAATCTCAAGCGTTATAACAAATACATATGTAAACTGGGGAGGATATCATGCACATTATGTATATGAATTTATAAATAGCTTCCTTGGATATGGTTCATATATACTATGCTTCTTCATGGTGGCATTGTTCGTGTTGATTTGCCTTAACGATCTTGTGACATGGATAAGGAAGAAATATAATGAACAAATTGAAAGAAGGAGACTGGCGGCTGAAGAGAAGGCTGCACGTCTCGCTCGTGAAGAGGCATTATTACGCGATGAGCAGGCAGAACACTTCGACGATATAAAAGCCGGTGAAAGCGTAACTCTCATGGGTTCTGAAACCAATGATATTCCTGAAAACGACACCCAAATGTCGTTTTCCGATACATATGTCCTTGATGAAGACCGTCATCTCAGTGACACTGTCAGTGATGAAACGGATATGAATATCACCGAAGAAGCTCCCGTTGCCAATATTGAAGAGAAAGCTGAAACTTATGACATCAAAGAGAGCAGGGAGATAACAGAAGAGACAGGCGAGATATCCAAAGAGAATGAAGAAGAAGTTACATCCATGGTTGTCAATGTTAATCAGATAGACCAGGATGGCAAACGTCATTATAAATCTCAACTTGATTTCGAAGCTGAACATAAATATAAATTCCCTCCTTTTGATCTCATGCGCGAAGGAATCACCAAGATAAGTGTAGACGCAAATGAGCAAATGGAGAATAAAGAAAAAATTCAAAAGACACTCCTTGATTTTGGAATACCTATAACAAAGATTGAGGCAACTGTTGGTCCGACAGTAACATTATATGAGATAGTGCCCGACAAAGGGGTGAAAATTGCCAAAATCAGAAGTCTTGTTGATGACATCGCCTTGAGTTTGTCGGCAATTGGAGTCCGCATTATCGCTCCAATTCCCGGTAAGGGCACAGTCGGTATAGAAGTTGCAAATAAAGATCCACTCACAGTATCCATGCAAACTGTGATCAGATCAAAAAAATATCAGGAGAGTAAATACAATCTACCTATTGCCCTCGGATCTACAATATCAAACGAAGTCTACATCGCAGATTTGGCTAAAATGCCACACCTTCTTGTTGCAGGTGCTACAGGACAGGGTAAATCCGTGGGACTCAATGCAATAATAACATCATTGTTATATTGCAAAAGTCCGTCTCAACTTAAGTTCGTCATGGTTGACCCTAAACAAGTGGAGTTCAGCCTATATAACAAGCTTAAGAACCATTATTTAGCGGTTATCCCCGAAGATCTTGATTCGGAAGAACCGGTTATAACAGACATGCAGAAGGTTGAGGCTACCCTTAATTCTCTGTGTATTGAAATGGACAACAGATACACCCTCCTGAAGAATGCACATGTAAGAAATCTTGAAGAATATAACGGAAAGATAAAAGAGGGCAAACTAAACCCTGCAGAGGGGCACAGGTTCTTGCCATATATAGTTGTTGTCGTTGACGAGTTTGGAGACTTGATAATGGTGTCAGGTAAAAACGTTGAAATGCCGATTGCTCGTCTTGCACAAAAGGCGAGGGCAGTAGGAATGCACGTCATAATCGCTACCCAACGCCCTTCAACTAATGTCATTACCGGTATTATTAAAGCAAATTTCCCTGCCCGCATTTCATTTAAGGTATCATCCGGGGTGGATTCAAAAACAATTCTTGACACACCGGGTGCCCAGAATCTGATCGGTAGGGGAG
>CAMYSW010000101.1:0-8180 GCA_947297425.1 uncultured Porphyromonadaceae bacterium | reverse complement strand
GCATCAGGGTACTTGCCCTGCCGATTTCGATCCCTTGTGAATTTAAGAAGACAATGCCCAAAGAACTCCCCCCAACAGCTGACGGGGTTATACAATTTGTAAACTCACAGAGCATATCCACTTTCCATGCCTGCCTCCAACTCAACTTTCTGTCTGTCAATACACGAAATCGCCATGTAAGACCGAAATCCCGTCCAAACATGCAAAGGAAACCGATGACTATACAGGCAACAACCCTCATATCGAAATGGATACCACTCCATATCTGCGCAAAATCCTCTTTCCCGGCATCATGCACAAACATAAGCACAACAACTCCTATTCCAATGAAAACCGGCAACAACACCTTCCAAAAAGAAAATTTTGATGTATTACCAGAAGTTTTATATGTTCCTGAATCAGTCATTTGTAAAAGTTTATTCAATTTAGAAGCTAACACTCCACAATAGAAAATCTAAATTTGATTAAATTATGCCTCTTTTCAAGTGTGCCGGCGTATTATAGAATCATACCTGTCACAGACTTCATTAACGACATCCTCCCAGCTTCTTACGAGAGTCTCACGTGCACCGACCGAAGCCACCTTCAAATCATCCGGATTATTATGAAGGTGAGTTATCAACTCCGCAAAACGCTCCGGAGCCTTATCCGTAAGGAAGCCGTTTTTCCAATCGCTTACAACTTCAGACGCTGTCGAACCTTTAAGCAATATTGCAGGAGTGCCCATGGCTGCCGCTTCCCTGACCACTAAAGGGGCATTATCATAAAATGACGGGAAAAGGAACAGATCCGATCCTGCATAATAATCACTGAGCATCCCCCTTTCTTTAATAACCCCGTGCATACTCACATTATATGAAAGTCCATATTCCGCTATCATTTTTTCAATAGCATCTGACGCATATCCCGTTCCGATAAAATTCATTTTAAACTTAACCTTACCCTTTAGCAGTTTCAGCGTATCAAGTATTACGTCAATACCTTTTTCCCATATATGCTGACCAACAAAAAGCAAAGCTATCTCGTCATCCTCTATGCCGAGCTTACGTTTTGCATCCTTCTTATATTCCGCCACATCCCCTTTGATTATGGATGCAAAATCATTACCATTCTCTACAACTGTTAGATTTCCTTTAAAGCCATATTCGCGAACGGTGTCTTCAACTTGAGCTTGCGGTATCCAGACTTCATCACATGCATTGAAAAAATCCAATATGCGTTTCATTATAATGGGAACGCACCATGGCATCCTGCGAAATGAATGCTCAAGATCAGACCTATATTTAGAATGAAATGTACCCACAAGTGGCACGTTCTGGTGTTTTTTAACATAGACAGCCAACCTGCCGGATGAAAACGGACAATGTGAATGAAGTAACTTGAAATTCGTATCCCTGAGCCGCTTCCAAATAAACGGATCGCATTTAGGATATCCATAACGATAAGGACGTCTCGATGCTATCGGGAGTGAAAAATACCGCATTACATCAAAGGTGTATTCATTCTTTTCAGGATTCCAAGGTGTAACCACACAAGGTTTGCGCCCCTTTTGCTGGAGCCAGTAAACATAATTCTCCACTGTTAGGGTCACCCCGTCGAGAATCGGAGGAAAACTATCGTTGAAGATGCCATAATGATCTTTAGCTTCAGGGTGTGAAAACGGTCCTTTCATATTTAGTGCAAATTTAACTTAATTTAATAACAATTAAACTATGATATTGAATTAAATTTTAAAAAAATTATAAGCAAAGGTCCAATTTGAAACGTTACACCTCTCATTGGAATCTTTCGTTGGAATCTTTCTCAAAACTATTTTTACAAAAACTTAATTAAAAATTTGCAAATACCATAAATTAGTTTTAACTTTGCACTCGCAAAAGCGAAATGGTGCCATGTCCGAGTGGTTAGGTACCGGTCTGCAAAACCGTTCACACCAGTTCGAATCTGGTTGGCACCTCTGAAATACGGGTTGGATAACAATGTTATCCAACCCGTATTTCATATTGGTATCCGGTTAATCACATCTCTCGTATATATAGACTTCATGCACTTCCCCGGTATATCCCTCCTCCGTTATAGGACCTTGGCTCATACCGAGAACGATACGGGTTCCCCGATTATTGAGAACCAACAAGTCGCCATTCTCAGGATCAATAGCCACACCCTCAATCTCACCTGCACGCAAGAAGTCTGACATCTCCCTAAAATGGACCACCCTCCCTTTCTGAGCACCAGCGGCTATCATCCCTTCCCTCATCATAGGTTTTCCACCATCATCAAGTTTAACACTGAAAGGTGTGTCTTTGACAACCTCCGTACCTTCAATCAAGCCGGTATAAGGCACATCTCCCAAATCAGCTATATAAAGATTGTCCGGAATATTATAGGCTGCCTCTCCATCATCTGCTGAAAATATTATCTTGCCATCGGCAATCGTAATACCTTGACACCAATACGGCGTAGGTATACACTGCATTTTTGTATGATAACGACCCGTCTCCAAATCATAGCAATAGACGTACCTGGAGTCTACCCAGTCACTCATCCAGACCATGTTCCTGTCACGATCCACGGCAATACCCGACACCTCAACCTGTCCCGACTCCGGACTCCACGGCAGGTCACGTTTCCATTCGAGGGTATTTGCATCATATATTGACACGGCAATATTATAACCACGGCCATATTCGAACTTCTCTATGCCGCAATATATCTCACCGTTCCACACATCAATATCACCAAAATGATTGGCAACTTCAGGATTACGGAAAGGCTGTTTGTTAACAGCGACCAGATCCCATTCCTTATTATACTTATAAAGAGCCTTAGTATCGGAAACATAATAATTGCAACTATCCACTGCAATGCCCTGACGCCCTTCGACAGTGACAATCTTTTTCAACCGATACTTATCCCCTATACATCCATCCTTTGCTCCTGCATTTATAGCAGCAATTAAGACAAAACTCAAAAATGCGATTCTTTTATCTATCATTTTTAATGATGTGAAAAATATTGTTTCAGAAAATGTTTTAGTTTAGAATAACCTGCCTTGCCAAGAATGAGTAGAGAAGAATATTGAAATGTCTTGGCAAGACCAAAAAATATAAACCACAGAACACCTTTGACAACAGCAGGAATTGGCAACAGCATCTGTAAAAATGAAACCGCGTAGCAAAACGCGCATAAGACAGCAACAATCACTCCCGTTTTAAAAGAAAATGATTGCAACCATGACTTTAATCTCAAAAACATTTCTTTCATTTGGTCACAAATTTACAAAATTTGCACCCAAATCCAAAACAACACATGCCAAGTATAGACAAATATAGATTAGATTAACGTTTTGTGAAACTCCTGTAAGAGGAGGGAGCAAGATTGAGTTTACCGGATGCCCTGAGCAACTTCCGAAGAGATGTAACAAACTCCTGACTCTCCTGCAGCACATTGAGATAAACATATGCCACGGTCATGTTGCCGGCATCTCCTTTCTGCAACAGGTCATAAACATCTTCGGCAAGATATGAAAGCTCTTTCTTAATGTCGTCACCCCGTCTTCGCAAAGTATCAATCCTCTCAGGACAATTGTCCTCCACAATATTTTCGGATTCATTCAGAATCTGAACTATTGCACCACACACCCTTTTATACTGTTCATGGAACTGAACAGGCAATGGTCTGAAATTATTGTCTACATGCTCTTTGCAAACCTCATTAATGCGCCACAGGTTATAAGTCATCGCCATAGCCATATTATTGCCAAGATGAAACCACGTGCTCTTCTCAATCGCAATCTCCGGCTTAACCCGGCGCAGACATAGCGTCTGCTTACGCCTCTGCCCCTTGAGCACATTCTTTTCAGATGCAAGTGATTTTTCAACTTTAGACAGCAATTTTGAATTATTATTTACAAATCCTTCAGCCACATCCTTATAGGCATCGGCTGCAAAACGCAAAAATGACCTTTCCTTTTCATTTATATACACAAGTAATAATGGCCAAACCTCTTCCGTTTTCTCTGTTGACAGAATTGTTTGAAACAGAGTTTCTTTCTCCTCCGAATTTTTCTTTTTATTAAATTTCTTATTACTCCGGATCAATAACACTACCGCTATAGCACCACCGGCAATCATTACCGGCACACCACCCAGATGCATCAAGGAAGCCACTATTCCAGCACCGATAAAAGCTACACCTGCCGTTATAAACCAGCCTCCGATCACAGATATAACCCCTGTAATCCGGAAAACGGCACTCTCCCTGCCCCATGCCCGGTCGGCAAGAGATGTACCCATTGCCACCATGAATGTCACAAAAGTTGTTGACAACGGTAACTTCATTGACGTTCCCAATGCTATCAGCATACTTGCCATCATAAGATTCACCGAACCCCTGACAAGATCGAAGGCTGCCCCGTCTTCTTCCTGGGTAATACTGTTGTCCATCCTCCCTTTTATCCAGTTCTTGATCTTCTCTGGAGTGTGCACACTCATCCAGGAATAGAAATTCAATGAAACCCTTACCAATGAACGACCAAGCCTTGAAGAACCAAATAATTCTTCTCCTTGATTCTGGGAACTGAGTCCCACTGTGGTTTTCGTAACCTGACGAGCCTTCTTTGAAGTTGCCAAAGACACCACCATTATCATTCCCGCGCCAACAAGGAAATATAACGGTGTGTCAGCGGGTCTATTAAGACTGCTCATCATGAAATTATGAACGTCTCCTCCTCCCGACATGCTATAATCCTGATAGGAAGCAAGGGACGTCAAGGGAATACCTATGAAGTTTACAAGATCATTACCTGCAAAAGCCATCGCGAGGGAGAATGTTCCAAGCAAAACAACCAATTTGAAAACATTAACCTTAAGAAAATGTAAGATTTGAGCCAATATCGTGAAAAATACAAAGGAAACAGCCAAAATCAAGACATAGTTATTATCTATCCACAACTTTAAATCATCTGTCATGAAGTTAAGATCCTTGATTCCTTTCAACAACATGAAATATATTATAGCTGTGCATGCCACGCCTCCGAACAAGCCTACTTTCCATTTCAGCCTGCTTTTATATTCGAACTTAAAAATCATTCTGGCAATAAACTGCACCAATGTTCCGAATACGAATGCTATAGCCACCGATAAGAATATTCCCAGTATCACGGTGAGTGCCTTTTCTGCATTAAGCAGATCCCCTATTCCGAGTGTTGACTCAGGAGCTGCCATTTTAAATAATGCCACTACGAAAGTCGCGCCAAGCATACCGAACACCAGTGAGATCGTTGTGGAAGTGGGCATTCCCAACGAATTAAATATGTCCAAGAGGATTATATCCGTTACCATTACTGCCATAAAGACAGCCATCACGTCATAAAAAGACAGATTCTCCGGACGGAAAATACCATTCCTGGCAACATCCATCATGCCATTGCTCATGGCGGCGCCAACGAATACCCCTAACGAAGCAATAATTATAATAACTTTGAACGATGCTGCCTTTGAGCCTACCGCCGATGTTAAAAAATTCACGGCATCATTGCTCACGCCTACCGACAGATCGAAAACAGCTAAAAGAAACAGGAATATTACAATACCTAAAAACAATATTTCCATAATCTAATTCACCTTTTTAACTTATAGAATGTTTAGAAGTTGTTTAAACAACTTCAATAAGTACATTGCAAAATTCGATGAATTATATTAATGGAAAATTTATTTTATGTTACATTTTTATTAATATTCAATTTGCGCACCTATTTCTTATAGAAAAATAATATGTTAGTCCGTTTGCATTAACAACCCTTATATCTCCACCATGTATCAACACGGCGTTCCGAACTATCGCAAGTCCCAGACCCGTACCTCCCGCCTCTCTCGAGCGACCTTTGTCAATCCTATAAAACCTTTCGAAGATATGAGGAAGATGTTCGTCTGCAATCCCGCATCCGTTATCAGAAACTATAAAATTGCCATTGACATCACATTCTATTTTCAACAAATCGGCGCCACTGTAAGATATGGCATTATCAATCAAATTCCTGAAAATTGATTCTAATAATGAAACATTGCCGACAACCTTTATATCCGGCATATCTACCATAATTGTCATCTTCGTCCTCACCTGCTCGGAATCGACAACGTCTCTCACCAAAGACTTCAGGTTTACATCGGTAACGCTTATCATATCCGCCCCTTCATCCATCCTTGTTATAGTTGATATATCCTTAAGCAATGTTTCAAGCCTACGGGCATTAGCATAAATCCTATCTAAAAACTCTTGTTTCCTATTTTCTTCAATCTCAGGATGATCCCTCAGCAATTCCAGCGAAACAAGAATGGAAGCGACCGGTGTCTTCAATTCATGATTTATATTATTGGTAAGTTGTTTCTTAAGCCTTATTTTATCCTGCTGTTGCCTTATTGCCTCCCGGTGTCGTTCGTCTCTCTGCACATACAATCTAACTATATGACTCGCAATGCTGCCAAGTTCATCTCCGGGAAATGCTTCATCATCGTATATACGCTCTCCCCTCTCCGCTTTCTCGGCAAATCGATTCAACCGGCTGATACTTGTTGAAATACGCCTTGTAGCAAAATATGCAATAAGGCTCATTAACACGGTCAAGAAAGTCATCAGCCAAATAAGGGAACCGTCTGCCTTAAGAAACTCTCTTAAGGTATGGGTATAAAGGGCTGCAGACCGAACCACAATCCCTTCGGGACCAAGTTTTGCCGAATAAAAATAATTAACGTCATCGCTTTCCGAATGACGCTCCAGCGAATGTCCCTCCCCTTTGAGTCTGGCTTGAATAACTTCCGGACGGTTGCTATGGTCAGAAACCGGGAAAGGTGTGCTGTCATTATTGTCAAAAACAACTTTACCGTCTTTATCAATAACAGTGATACGCAATTCTTCTACCGGACTATACATACGGCTTACTATATCCTTAACTGTCTCTCCATCCTGCATGCCATCAATAATCAATGAATTATACATCTGAAGCTCAGAGTCAAGAAGTTTAACCTTAAATTCCTTCTCCCTATGATACTGGAATACCATAAACACCCCTACAAGAACCCAGCATATCACCATCACGGTAAGAAAAACCCGCGTATGAAAATTTATGCTAATCCTGCCAACCATAGCCATATCCTGAACGAGATATTATATTCTTCCCATAAGGAGCTATCTTTCCTCTCAATCTGGTGATGTGCACGTCAACCGACCGATCAGTCACAATCGTTTTTTCCGGCCACACCCTATCAAGTAATTCTTCGCGAGAAAATATCCGACCACGATTCTCAAGCAATAATGCCAATATCTCGAACTCTTTGCGAGGCAAACGTATAACACTCCCGTTAACAGTGCATAATAACGAATTTCTATCACAGGAAATCCCTTCGGCAGGGTGAACACCCTTAACCCGCCTCAGCACCGCCTCAATACGCGCTATTACATTCCGTATTGAATAAGGCTTCGCAATATAATCGTCAGCACCGAGATTAAGACCGAGAACCATATCATCATCCGTATCTTTTGCCGTAAGAAATATAACGGGAATTTGAGAAGTTCTATCATTATTTTTCAGAAATCCAATAAAATCAATCCCGCTCATTCCATCCATCATGATGTCAAGCAATATCAGATCCACACCGTTAAGATCTGAAATAATAGCTTCCTCCGCGCTTGAACAAGCACGGACATTGTAACCCTCAAGTTCAAGATAGGTTTTCAACCCCTCCCTTAAAGTCTCCTCGTCATCCACCAGCAATATATTGACCATATCAGCTTCTTAATTAATCTAACTCGTCTTGACTTATTTCAAAAACATACTCAGATAGACGGTCATCTTTACCTACTTAACTTCAATAACTGAAACCATTGTATGAGACAATGGTTCATCCGCAACTTTCTCCCCGTCGCCCTGATGAACCTTCTGAACAAATAAATTAAGTTTATTCTTATTGTTCCATAGATTTATATCGAAAGTCGGTTCCCATGCATCTACAGAATAATCGGTAAGATCTGTGATCTGCCAAACCGATTTGCCAAGCATTGGAGTATAGGCGACACTTACTTTACTCCCTCTTTCCGAATCACGGAAAACATAATACGCCCTTTCTCCATCTGATGCTATTTTAGGACGGGAAATAGGAATCATTTTAGTTCCACCACCTGAA
>CAMYSW010000100.1:0-8249 GCA_947297425.1 uncultured Porphyromonadaceae bacterium | reverse complement strand
CGGTAGACATACTTATCCATCATGCCGACTATGTGCCCGTGGGCAAAGACCAGGAGCAGCACCTCGAACTCACACGCCGTTTCGCACGCCGTTTCAATTCTTTCTACAAAACTGAATATTTCGGTGAACCGGTCAATTTCAACTTCGGCGGTGAAGCCGTTAAAGTGCCGGGACTCGACGGATCCGGGAAGATGGGCAAGAGCGAAGGAAACTGCATATACCTTATAGATGATGAAAAGACGCTACGCAAGAAAGTAATGCGCGCCGTAACAGACGAAGGACCTCAGACTCCGGGATCAGAGATGAGCGAACCCATCAAGAATCTTTTCACACTCCTTGAACTTGTGTCCACCCCCGATGTGGTGACACATTTCCGCGATGCATATGCAGATTGCTCCATACGTTACGGAGACCTCAAGAAACAGCTTGCCGAAGACATCCTCAAGGTTACACTTCCCATCCGCGAACGCATACTTGACATCCGCAACAACGAGGATTACCTCTCACGCGTGGTTCGAGAAGGCGCGGAACGCACACGTGAGTACGCGTCAAAGACCCTAAAAGACGTTCGGGAAATAATGGGGATAAGGAGGTTTTAGGCTTTAGGTTTTAGGTTTTAGACTATTCCATTAAGCATTCACCTGATGGTACTCAACTGGATCTGGATATCGTTTTTCATTATCGCCTTCCTTATGGCTGCAGGACGCAGCCTTTGGGGAGGCGATCTGCAGGTATGGAGCGATATAATGAACGCCTCTTTCGATCAGGCGGCTTTCGCATTCGAGATCTCGCTGGGACTTACCGGAGTGCTCACTTTATGGTTGGGGATTATGAAGATCGGCGAACGGGCGGGAGTTGTTGAGTTTTTCGGGAGGCTCATAAGTCCCTTCTTCTCAAGGCTCTTTCCCGGCATTCCCAAAGGCCATCCTGCAATGGGCGCGATATTCATGAACATATCCGCCAATATGCTCGGACTTGACAATGCCGCCACCCCGATGGGACTCAAAGCTATGCAGGAAATGCAGAACCTTAACGAAAAAAAAGACACAGCCACCGATGCCATGATCATGTTCCTGGTGCTCAACAGCTCCGGACTCTGTCTGATACCGATCAGTATAATGATGTATCGCGCACAAGGCGGCGCAGCAAATCCCACAGATGTATTCATCCCTATACTCATAGCCACGGCAATCGCAACCATAGTGGGACTCACCGCACTATGTATCAGGCAGAAGATAAAGATGGATCGCGTGATCTGGGGATGGCTCGGGGCAATAGCGGTAACAGTCGGGGCAATTACATATTTCTTCGCAAACCTTCCAGCCGACAAGGTTCAGCTATATAGCACTTTCGGAGCGAACCTCATCCTCTTCAGTGTCATAATTGCCTTTATCCTCGCGGGGGTCAGACGCAAGCTCCGCGTATACGATATATTCATAGAAGGAGCAAAAGAGGGATTCAAGACAGCAGTCATGATAATCCCGTATCTTGTGGCAATACTTGTGGCAATAGGGATGTTCCGCGCATCCGGTGCCCTTGATATATTCACAGGATGGGTGCAGAGCCTTGTGGCTTGGCTCGGATTCGACACCCAATGGGTCGGAGCCCTGCCAACCATGCTCATGAAACCGCTGAGCGGCAGCGGCAGTTGCGCCATGATGCTCGACGTGATGAAAACCAACGGGGCTGACGCCTTCGTCAGCAAACTGGCAGCTGCCGTCAGGGGTTCAACCGACACCACTTTCTATATCCTCGCAGTCTACTTCGGTTCTGTCGGGGTTTCCAAAACCCGCTATGCAGCCGGATATGCACTTCTTGCTGACATCACAGGTGCAATAGCGGCTATTGCCATTGCATACCTCTTCTTTTAACACCCCTTTAAGTTCCCACCATACTTATCCCCGAAAAAAATGTCTAAAGCAACGTTAAAGAAAGCTCTCAATGAGATGGATAGAGATAGTCTTTCGGAGATAATCTGCGAACTATATGATGCACGCCCGGAAGCCAAGGAATATCTTGAATTTTGGATAAATCCGGATGCCGACAAAGAACTTGACAAATACCGGCAAAAAATATTCAAACAGTTTTTCATTTCCGGATCAAAACCGAGGAAATCCCCCGTATTCAAGGAAATCAAGACATGCATCAAATATTTCACCACCCTTTGCATAGACCATGAAAAGACTGCCGACCTTATGCTCTACACGCTCGATCTGTATCAATTATGGCTATCGGAACGCAAACGGATAATGAGCCATCAGACTCGCGTGGAGCGATTCATCAATGACACGGCGGCATATATCGAAAGTCACAACCTCGAAGACAGGTATGAACTGAGGTTTAATCGGATACGCGAAGAGATGTCGGAGCTTTTCAAACGCGGAGAAGAGCCATTGCGCCAACGTTGGAAACACTGGTGGTGACCATAACATGCCGAAAAACATATTAAAATTATTTGCAGTTTTATTCCAATTTTCTAAATTTACCGCGCTGAAAACATAGAATTGTTTTCAATCCTTTAACCTAAATCCATACTACCATGAAAATTGGAATCCCTAAAGAAATCAAAAACAATGAGAACAGAGTAGGCGCCACACCGGCGGGAGTGAAAGAGCTTATCGCACACGGACACGAAGTATTCGTTCAGCACACTGCCGGAGAAGGAAGCGGTTTTGCCGACGAAGAATATATCGCGGTAGGAGCTACCATACTCCCCACCATAGAAGATATTTATGCCACGGCAGGGATGATAATAAAGGTTAAGGAACCTATCAAACCTGAATATCCATTGATCCGCAAAGATCAGGTAGTATTCACATATTTCCATTTCGCATGCGACCGCGAACTCACCGAAGCCATGATGGCATCAGGAGCAGTGTGCATCGCATATGAAACAGTAACCGACCGCGAACGCCGCCTTCCCCTGCTTGTCCCCATGAGCGAAGTTGCCGGAAGGATGTCAATTCAGGAAGGTGCCCGTTTCCTTGAAAAGCCTCAAGGTGGACGCGGCGTATTGCTTGGAGGCGTGCCAGGCGTAAAACCCGCCAAAGTCCTGGTTCTTGGAGCCGGAGTGGTAGGCAGGAACGCAGCTCTTATGGCTGCCGGACTTGGAGCCGACGTTACAATCACCGACATATCCCTTCCCACTTTGAGACACTGTTCGGAAGTGATGCCCAAGAATGTAAAGACACTATTCTCATCCCGCCATAATATAGAACTTGAGCTACCCGATACTGATCTCGTGGTAGGATCGGTTCTTGTTCCGGGAGCAAAGGCTCCTCACCTTGTGACTCGCGAAATGATTAAGCTGATGCGTCCCGGCTCTGTAATGGTAGATGTTGCCGTAGATCAGGGAGGATGTTTCGAGACCACCCACCCGACCACCCACTCCGAACCGACATATGTTGTTGACGGCGTTATACAGTATGCAGTGGCAAACATACCGGGGGCAGTGCCGTATACCTCCACAATGGCACTAACCAATGCAACCATGCCATATGCACTCCGTATTGCCGACCTCGGTTGGAAAGAGGCATGCCGCAAAGATCCGGGACTTGCAGAAGGTGTAAACATGGTTGACGGCAAGATAACATACAAGGCAGTTGCAGAAGCTTTCGACCTGCCATACTCTCCCCTGAGCATTTAAGACACTTTTGATATACAGCCGGAGGGGGTAGCGATCTGATCGCTACCCCCTCCTATCATTGAGACCTTAATAAAAGAATACTTACAATGTAAACATCAATTGCATCTGGATGCGGTTATCACAAGCCGATCCGGCATTCCATGTTCCGCGCTTGCCATAAAGATATTCCATGCCTACCTGCAGATATGAAGATATGTTATAGAAAACATTCCCTGCCGCATAGAAACCATATTTATAATTATTTATGTTGTCAGGTGCATCCGCCGCCGCAATTGCATAAGGGCCAACGCCCCATATACGGGATTCGGAAACCATTGCATTCACTTGCCATTTCTTGCTTATATTATATGTAGCCCCCAGAGTGATTCCCATCATCGGAGAAGGAGTCATATGACCCGGCTGGGAATCTTCCGGAACAAACGACAGCGGTTGACCCGCCAGATCCTGAATATAGGCACCGATACCCTTTCCATAAGCCGCCTGCATATAGAGTATAAGCGGTTCCACCGGATTCAGGTTGCCGCTCAGCATCAATCCCCAACCCACAGAGTTGCGTCTCTTGCCTTCCAACATGTCGCGATACGCAAAATTACGTATTATACCCGACAGCCGGATACGGTTATAATCAGATGCCGCATATTCCACCCACATCGGAATGTCAGGAACGTTCTGATTATATGCCTCGGGGTCTGCTACGGGCTTACCCTCAATCTCTTCCTGACGCCAAGTCTTGAAATCATGCCCCCGATAAACACCGTTGGAAGTATAATAATTGGGAATATCCAACCCCGCAGCAAACCGGAATCCATTAAACGAAGGGGAAACATAGCTGACCTCATATACTGAAGTAGATACCATTCCGCAAGGTCCTTGAGGATCTATAGTCGGGGGAGACGCTGCCGTGCCGTCTTCAAACAGGGTTGACTTCAGACCTGCAGTGATCCCCATCCAGGATACATACGCTTTTTTTAACTTAATTGCAGTAGACTCACCATTCGTGCCGAACTTAAGATATCCTGTAACCTGATGTTTTGTTCCGCCGAACCCAACGATCTGAAAATCTATATTCGCATTGAGAGGATTGATATAAAAATCAGAACGCTTTCCGCTCACAGACGGCACAGGAATCATACCTGTGATAAAATCTATACCCGCCCCATCCACTTCATAGAGGTCATTACCGAGGTCCGTTCCGATTATAGGGTTTATCTGACCGCCTATAGTCATCACAAACTTATTATCCGCCGTCCTCACGGCAAAATGCGGCACCGGAATTGCGGTAGCCTCAACAGGACGTTCCTTTTTAAGAATCTCTTTGACGTCAGGATGGTTTGCCGTCTTAATAAACTCTACCTTAGAACCGGAAGGCTCATCCCCTTCCCCCTTACCTGCCTGAGACGTCTGGGCACATACACATACAGGCACAAACGTTCCCCATAAAGTAAGCAATAAGATTGTGTGTTTCATAGCTGGATGTTTTGACTATAAAACACCCCTTAACATTAATTGGTTTAATTTTTCTGTACAAATTTGTATATTTTTTAACACTCTCAACCATGTTCTTCAGCATATTTTAGATTATTTTAAATATTTTTATGTAATTTCGCGACAAATAAAAATATATTATTGTAATATATACCCTGGCGCCCCAATAGGACACCATCAGCATTATTCGGAACAATATATTTACTTACATAAATACCGAACTAACAACTTTTTTAATCTAACCAACCGATGAAAATCTTTTCATTAAATCTCAAAGTGATGTTAGTTGCCATAATGTTTGCAGGTTTTCCTTCAATTGTGAACACGCAATTCGAGGCAAAAGCGCAGACACAGCAGCAAATCACAGTCACAGGTACCGTTAATGACCCGGACGGGCCTTCAATAGGTGCCACAGTACAAGAAAAAGGAGTACCCGGAAACGGAACATCAACCGACATCAACGGACGATTCACACTCAAAGTGCGTCCCGGTGCGACATTGCTTATCACCTACATCGGATGCCAGCCAATGGAAGTGAAGGCAGTTCCCGGAGAAGAAATCAATGTCACACTCCGCTCAAATGAAGAGTTGCTCGATGCCGTTGTAGTAGTCGGCTTCGGCACTCAGAAAAAAGTGAACCTGACAGGTTCTGTCAGCGTAGCTGACAAAAAAGCGCTGCAGGAGCGTCCCGTAACATCTGCATCACAGGCTCTCCAAGGTGTTGTTCCCGGTCTTCAGATCAATAATTCCAACGGTTCGCTCGAAACGAACCCCACTATCAATATCCGTGGTAACGGAACAATCGGTGACGGTTCATCAGGCTCACCCCTCATCCTGATTGACGGTATGGAGGGTGACCTCAACACCATCAACCCTCAGGACATCGAAAGCGTATCCGTGCTCAAGGATGCTGCCGCCGCCTCAATCTATGGTAGCCGCGCTCCGTTCGGTGTCATACTTGTGACAACGAAAAAGGGTTCCGAGGGTAAACCGGTCATCAACTACAACAACTCTTTCAGATGGAGTTCGCTCATCAACATGGCTCACACCATGGATTCATTCACATTCGCCAAATATTTCAACGACGGATGTATGAACACACCCGGTTGGGGACCGCATTTCAACGAAGAATGGTTCCAGAGGATATATGACTATTACACCGGCAAAAGCGACGTTACAATGATCGAAGATCCCAACAACCCCGGTTACTGGCAAGAACCTTATTCTTCGGGTAGCGCGAACGTCGACTGGTATGACGCCATGTATAAAGACTCCAACTTCTCAAATGAGCACAACCTCAGCGTGAGTGGAGGAACATCCAAAATCAACTATTACCTCTCCGGCAATTTCCTCAACCAACCCGGTATGATCGACTGGGGTAACGAAGGAATGAAGAGATACACCCTGACAGGTAAATTCAACGCCGAGCTTTACAAATGGCTGTCTGTAGGCTTCTCCACAAGATGGATCCGCCGTGACTACAACCGTCCTGCTGCGTTGACTTCCAACCTGTATCAAGTCCTCGGACGTCAGGGATGGCCGGTAATTCCGATCTACGATCCCAACGGCAATTTCTATGATTCTCCCTCACCCATCTACGCCATGGAGAAAGGTGGAAACGACCGCACTCAAAGCGACGACAACTACAATCAGATCAACCTTATCTTCAAACCGCTCAAAGGTTGGGACATACATGCCGAGTTCAACTACCGTGTTTTCTCTCAGACCCGTCATTGGGATTCACAGATGATCTATAATTACGATGTCAATGGAAACCCGTACATCTACAATAAGAACTCTAACGTACACGAAGATTACAAGAAAGAGAACTTCCTGAACTGGAACATATATTCAAACTACGACTTCACATTGGCAGAGAAAAATAATTTCCATGTGATGCTCGGTTTCCAGAGCGAAAACCTCAAACAGAAAGTGTATGGTCTGCAGCGCAACGGCATCCTCGTGCCCGGACTCCCTGTAGTAGACCTTACATCTGGTGTTTCTTACGATGGAGTTGAACAGACACCGAGCGTGAACGGAGCGGACTATGAATGGAGCACCGCCGGTTTCTTCGGACGTATAAACTATAACTATGACAGCCGCTATCTTGCCGAGTTTAACCTTCGTTACGATGGAACTTCCCGCTTCCGTCAGAACCGCCGCTGGATATGGCTTCCTTCTGCATCTTTAGGATGGAACATAGCTCAGGAGAAATTCTGGGAGCCAATCACTCCTTACGTCAATCACCTTAAGCTAAGGGCTTCATATGGTGTGCTTGGAAACCAGAACACCAAAGACTGGTATCAGACCTACCGCATAATCGGCATCGGCATAGCAAACGGCGGTTGGTTGCAGAATGGACTCAAGCCCAACACTGTCGGCTTCCCGTCACTTGTCAGCCAGCTTCTAACATGGGAGAAAGTACATTCATGGAACTTCGGTCTTGACTGGGGACTCTTCAATAACCGCCTCACGGGTAGCTTCGAATACTTTATCCGCGACACCAAGAACATGGTAGGTCCCGGAGCCGAACTCCCCGGAACTTTAGGCACAGGCGTCCCCAAAGTTAACAACACCGACCTCCGTTCACATGGATGGGATCTTGAAATAGCATGGAACGACCAGCTCGCATGCGGACTCAGCTATGGCGCACGCTTCGTTCTTTCTGATGCTCGCACCAAAATTACAAAATATAGCAACAACCCGTCAAAAGATCTTGGCACTTATATACAAGGACGCTACACCGGCGAAATCTGGGGTTACGAGACAATCGGCATTGCAAAGACAAACGAAGAGATGAATGCTCACCTTGCAACCCTCCCCAACGGCGGACAAGATGCTATCGGCTCAAACCTGGGAGCTGGCGACATAATGTATGCCGACCTTAACGGAGATGGAAAAATCGATAATGGAGCATATACACTCGACAATCACGGAGACCTCAAGTTGCTTGGAAACAACACTCCAAGATACTTCTTCTCTCTCGACCTTACCGGTGCATGGAAAGGATTCGACCTCCGCGTCTTCTTCCAAGGAGTGATGAAACGCGACTACTGGCAGGGCAGCAACTACTTCTGGGGAATTTCCGACAATATGTGGTGGTCACAGGGTCTAACCG
>CAMYSW010000099.1:0-8267 GCA_947297425.1 uncultured Porphyromonadaceae bacterium | reverse complement strand
GACCTTGAGTATACGGTCTCCAGCGAGTAGCCCGACTCTTTCTGATGGTCCGCCGGCAACTGTGGAGATTACGTACAATGTGTCCTGGTTCATGTTGAAAGATATGCCGATTCCACTGAAATTGCCGGCAAGCGGCTCGTTCAGTTCCTTTGTCTCTTCCGGATTGGAATATGCAGAGTGGGGATCCAGCTCTTCAAGCATACTTCGTATGGCTGATTCGACAAGCTTGTCTTCATTAACCGTGTCTACGTAAAACTGAGCCACGGCGGCTTCTGCCATCCGTAGCTTCTGGTTTGCCGGGATTTTGGTTTGTGTTGCAGCGAATGCCGTTAGCATTACGCCAATTCCCGTTATAACTAATAATTTCTTCATTCTCTATTAATTGAACATCTTATGACGGAACTCATGGAAGCAGGTCGCTTACGTCATGTCCGTTAGCTTCAAGTTCCCTTACCATGGAACTTGATATGTATGAATATTGAGGGAGTGACAGAATGAATATTGTTTCGATTCCCAGAATATTCTTGTTTACATCTGCAAGATTTCTTTCGTATTCGAAATCGGCAATGTTCCGGACTCCGCGCAGGATTGCGCAAGCTCCGATTTTTTTTGCGTATTCGGCAGTGAGTCCTGAATATGACACAACCTCGACCGCCTCATTATCAATAAAGGCTTTTTTTATGGTTTCAATCCTTTTGACAATGTTATCGCCCGTAGGTTTATTCTCGTTATGGCCGATTGCGATAACGATATTGTCGAATATTTGCAAACCACGTTCTACAATAGATTTATGACCGATCGTGAACGGATTGAATGTGCCGGGAAATATTGCTGTCTTGCCCATATTGGCCTCTCACTTAAAACCGAAAACTAAATCTCCGAACAATTCTGAAAACTTAAAACTTAAAACCGAAAACTAAATTTCCGAACAATTCTGAAAACTGAAAACCGAAAACCGAAAACTAAATTTTCGAACAATTCTGAAAACTGAAAACCGAAAACTGAAAACTAAATCTCCGAATCATCTTCTATCACAAGATTGTCGATGATAAAGTTCTGACGCTCCATGGTGTTTTTACCCATGTAAAACTCAAGGAGCTTTTCAACAGCATCCTCCCTTTTGAGCTTTACGCGGTCAAGACGCATATCGGGACCGATAAATTCAGCAAACTCGGCATCATTGATCTCTCCGAGACCTTTGAATCGGGTGATTTCTGCGTTATTGCCGAATTTGGCAATTGCCTTTTCTCGCTCTTCGTCATTGTAACAATAGAACGTATCTTTTTCACCTTCGGTTTCCTCTTTTTTGCGATTCTTCTTTTTTGAACGCCTAACTGCATTTTTATCACGCACCCGGAACAGCGGGGTCTGGAGAATATACACATGACCTTTTTTTACAAGATCAGGGAAGAACATAAGGAAGAAAGTGATGATCAGCAGGCGGATATGCATCCCGTCGACATCGGCGTCAGTTGCTATAATGACCTTGTTATATCTTAATCCTTCAATTCCTTCTTCGATGTTGAGGGCTGCCTGAAGGAGGTTGAACTCGTCGTTCTTATATACTACTTCCTGGGTCATGCCGTAGGAATTTAGAGGCTTACCGCGAAGGGAGAATACTGCCTGAGTCTCGGCATTGCGGACTTTGGTTATAGTTCCCGATGCGGAGTCTCCCTCAGTGATGAATATAGCCGAATCTTCGCGACGGTCTTCTTTGGCTTTTGCCTTCAGCGGGTCGTTATAATGAACCCTGCAGTCACGGAGTTTCCTGTTATGGAGACTGACTTTTTTTGCTTTTTCGCGTGCAAGCTTTGCAACCCCTGCCATAGCTTTACGCTCCTTTTCGCTTGAGGCTATCTTGCGGAGCATGACTTCTGCTACATCGGGATTGCGGTGCAAGTAGTCGTCAAGTTCTTTCTTGATGAAGTCTCCGATAAACTTATTTACAGTCAGTGTGCTTCCCGGAGCAACCTCCTTGCTGCCGAGTTTTGTCTTGGTCTGACTCTCAAACACAGGCTCCTGTATGCGTACGGAAACAGCGGCGACGAGACCGTTCCTTATGTCAGAGAATTCATAACCCTTGCCGGAAAATTCCTTGATGGTGCGGGTCACGTGTTCTCGGAAAGCGGTAAGGTGCGTGCCTCCCTGTGTGGTGTGCTGTCCGTTGACAAATGAATAATACTCCTCGCCATATTGATCGGTGTGTGTAAGGACAACCTCAATATCTTCTCCCTGAAGATGGATAATGGGGTAGAGGGGATCGTTGGTCATGTTCTCTTTAAGCAAATCGAGCAGACCGTGACGGGAGAAATACTTCTTGCCGTTATAGAAAAGTTGAAGTCCGGCATTGAGGTATGTATAATTATTCACCATCGTTTCCACAAATTCCTGATTGAATCTGTAATTCTGGAATAACGACGGGTCTGGTTTGAACCGGACCATGGTGCCGTTCGGCTCGGTGGTCGGGGTCGGTTCCGTCTGGAGTACGAGATCTCCGCGTTCGAATTTCACGTCCACCCTTTTGCCGTCGCGCACGCTTGCCACATGGCAATGTGTGGAAAGGGCGTTGACGGCTTTAAGACCCACACCGTTTAGACCGACGGATTTTTTAAAGTTCTTGTCATCGAATTTACCGCCGGTGTTTATGTCTGATGCTACCTCCTTAACTTTCCCAAGAGGTATTCCGCGTCCATAATCGCGCACTTTTACCTCCCCCTCTTCCGACAGGTCGATATCAATGCGTTTTCCTGCGCCCATGTTAAATTCATCAATAGAGTTGTCGACAACTTCCTTGATCAGCACATAGATGCCGTCGTCGGAGTGCGAGCCGTCTCCCAACTTACCGATATACATGCCGGGACGCCGGCGTATATGTTCGTTCCATTTAAGGGTCTGGATGGCACTGTCGTCATATGTGCCAACATCAACCGATGCTGCTGTAGTGGCGGTTTCGGTTGTGTCGTAGTCTATTTTTTCACCCTCAAATAGTGTGTTCGTTTCCTCTTTTTCGAAAATTAATTCGTCCATCTGTGTTTATAATGCAGTTTATCCGTAGATTACTACAAAATTACAAAAAAACTTCGACATAAACGAATAGAAGGTGTTTAACTTGTTATTAAACACCTTCTAAATTTTTTATAAAACTTGCGGGTCCCTTTTACTGACGCTGAAGTGAATTATTCTGCGGGATATGTGAAATTGATGTCAGTAGCTTCAAGAAGGAGGTTCAGATAACGTTTTGCAGCGGATTTCGCTTCCGGGAGGTTCATGAATGAATAATTGCCGCAATCCCGTGGGGTGGCTCCAGGAATGTCTCCTTCGAAGGATGCTATAAACTGCATTGTCTCTTTAATCAGCGGGAGGATATCCTTACTGACGAGATTTCCGGACATTAAGATATAATTGCCGGTGCAACAACCCATCGGTCCCCAATATACCACGCGATCTTTCCATTCAGGATGATTGCGCAGGAAGGTTGCCGCCAGGTGCTCCATGGCGTGGAGAGCGCGGGGAGAAATAGCTTCCTCGCGGTTGGGGCGGGTCATGCGTATGTCAAAGGTGGTGATTGCATCTCCTGACGGTGTGATATCTTGACGGGAGACGTATATGCCCGGTTCGAGCACGTCGTGATTTATTGTAAAACTTGGTATCTTTTCCATTTTTGTCTTGGTTTTTAAGAAACTTCTAAATAGATTCTTATTCTCCGGCTGTGAAATGATGATATCCTTTCTGTTTGCGCCATGCTCCGCGTGTGAAATCCGGAAATTCAACGGGCATGCTTCCGTTTTCTATAGATATCCGTGTCAATTCTCCGATTGCTGACCATTCGGCGGCATCATACACGTCCTGATCCAGGGGCAGCCCGTTCAGAAGACAATAAACCAGACGGTAATCCATGATATAGTCCATGCCTCCATGTCCTCCGACTTTCTTTGCCTTTTCTTCTGTCTCAACCTGGATGGGGTGTTTGTATTTCAGCATCAGTGCCTTTTTCACGTCCTCAGGCACGAACGAATGGCTTGAAAGGTTTTCATGATCAGGCATACCGTCAAATTCGGCGACTTCGCGGAATGCGTATCCCTCTATGGGATATTTGTTGGCGAATCCGTCGGTGCCGGTCAGCTGATACATGCGTGAATACGGGCGCGGGTTCATAACGTCATGCTGGATATGAATGGTCTGTCCGTTTTCAGTGCGGATCATGCTCATAGTGTGATCTCCGTTCTGGAAATTTGCAGATTCGCGACCGTGGTTACGTTTGATTATTTCCGGTCCCGTCACGGCTTTGGTGTCCATTGCCACTATATAGTTCATCTTGTTGCCGCGATGTATATCAAGTAACTGACATGCCGGACCTATGCCGTGAGTGGCATATATGTCTCCCCGGTTCTTTTCATTGAAATCGAGACGCCAGTCTCCTTCGTATGCATTCCAGAAATCTTCAAGGTTGTGTATGTATGATCCTTCCACATGGAGGATGTCTCCGAAAAGACCTTTTTGCGCCATGTTGAGGGTGGTCAGTTCGAAGAAATCATATACACAGTTCTCAAGCATCATGCAGTGCCTGCGGGTTTTCTCGGAGGTGTCAACAAGTTTCCAGCATTCCTCGAGGTTCATTGCAGCCGGCACTTCTACAGCTACGTGCTTCCCATGCTCCATGGCGTAGACAGCCATGGGCACATGGTTGATCCAGTCTGTTACTATGTAAACGAGATCTATGTCGGGACGCTCGCAAAGCTTTTTCCATCCGTCTTCTCCCGAATACTCTGCTGCTGCCGGTCTTCCGGCATCTGCAAGATATTTCTGCGGTTTCTTAAGCCTGTCGGCATGTTTGTCGCAGATGGCTTTGATTGCGGTGCGGTCTATGTTTGCAAACCTGTATACGGCTCCCGGTCCGCGCATGCCCATGCCTATGAATCCGACACGTACGGAATCAAGTGGCTGCGAACGGAAGTTTATCATGTCTGTTACGCCTGCCGGACGTGCCGGTATGTCCGTTTTTATCATGCCCGGCGGGTTTGCCGAAACGGAAAAGATTCCCGTCAGGGAAATTGCGAGTGAAAGAAGTAGTTTATTCATCATTATTTTCCAATTTACATGTCATTAAAATGTGTGTCTATTTCGTGAAGTAGTTTTATCTGTGCTCTCGTGCGTATGAGATTGTGTTCGGGATATGTTGTCTTATAATATATGTCTCCATTTATATAGTCGGTCAGGAATCTGACAGACTGCATGTATGTCAACCTTTTTGCACCATATGGGAGCAATTCACGTTCAGTCTCTGTAAGGAAATCAGCCTCTGTGAGGTATCCTTCCTTGAAAGCTGCGTAAATATTCATGTCAACGGATATTGCGGATAGGTCTTCGTCATCTTCTTTGCCTGTGTTGCAGGCAGTGCGCACGAAGTCACCGAAGTCGGAGAATAGGAATCCCGGCATTGTAGTGTCCAGATCTATTACACATAATATGCTTCCGTCTTGGTCAAAGAGTATATTGTTTACTTTTGTGTCGCAGTGGGCTATCCTTTTAGGCAATTTGCCTTGTTCATGAAGCCTTTCGGCGAGCAACATCTCTTCGCTTCTTGAGAGGAGGTACTCCACGATGTCTGCAACCCATTGAAGCCTGTCGGCACTGTCGGTTGCCACGGCATTACGCAATTGGGAAATCCGATAATCAAGATTATGAAAATCAGGTATGGTTTCTGATAATTCAGGGGCGTCATCAGTAGAGAGGTATTTATGAAACCTTGCGAATGCCATTCCGGTCAGGCGTGCCATCTCGGGAG
This sequence comes from uncultured Porphyromonadaceae bacterium, assembly GCA_947297425.1. Taxonomy (GTDB): domain Bacteria; phylum Bacteroidota; class Bacteroidia; order Bacteroidales; family Muribaculaceae; genus Lepagella. Next base: position 2,482 of record CAMYSW010000099.1, on the reverse strand, counting down.
TTACATTCTCAACGGTGTGTGAACCGGATATATAATGGGTCATACGCCAGATTTCGCCATTAACGTTTGCGAATCTTTTGCCACCGGTTGTGTCTACTGTTGTGATTATGCGGCGTTCTATATCTTCAGTTTGTTCCCGCTCAAGCGACTTGCGAATGTGATCTGAAATAAGTTTCAGGTTGTTTTGAAGTGCTTCGGGATCTTTGAAAACCGAAGAATTGATGCGTTGAAGCACATATTGCCTGTTGTCGGATGTTGTAACCAGGTATGTATCGTTGATCAGTCCGTTGCCCAACGTTGTCGCGATTTCCGGTGTGCCGGAAATACGGAATAGTGATGCCGCGGCAAGTATGTCAGGTGGTAATGGGGTCGGAGACATGCGTGTTAATATTGGTTTGTCACAAGACCGATTCATGTCTGTCAGTGCAAATGCACATATGAATCAATTCAGTATACAAAAATAACCAGAATTTTTGAGATTACAGCATAGATTTGGAAAATAAAGTAAGGTGTTGATAGTTAGGAGAGATAGACATTATTCGTCAGAGTGCTTTTTTCAGACTAAAATCTGCGTTTGAAAAGAGTTAAGGGTTCTAATAACTTCCTATCCGTTGCCTGTTTGATGCTCTGAATGTTCGTTTTGAAAATGTTTTTTATCACCAATGGTGATGGCAAATTGGGGATTTTGTTGAAATTTTCTTGCGTAAATTATGGGATTTTGCTAATTTTATATCGCATTAAACAAGAGAATTTGCGATATGATTAATTTTAAGCGCAAGATATATAGTCAGATACAATCTTGGAAAGAAAGTTCTAATGGAAAAAGGGCATTACTTGTCAAAGGAGCTCGACGTGTCGGAAAATCTACTATTGTGGAAGAATTCGCTCGTAATGAATATAAATCATATATATTGATTGATTTTTCAAAGGCATCCAGGCAAACCGTGGATTTGTTCAACGATATCTCTGACCTAAATTTCCTATTCTTGCAACTACAAATGATTTATAAGGTCGAACTGCATGAACGTAATTCGGTCATTATATTTGATGAAGTTCAATTAGCACCGTTGGCACGTCAGGCAATCAAACATCTGGTGGCTGATCACAGATATGATTATATAGAAACCGGCTCACTCATAGGTATCCGCAAATACACAGAAAGGATTGTCATTCCGAGTGAAGAAACTATTATTGAGATGTTTCCGATGGATTATGAAGAATTTAGGTGGGCGTTAGGTGATTCTGTATCAGTCCCTCTGTTAAAAAACTGTTTCGTTAATAAACAAGCGATGGGTGATGCAGTGTGTCGACAGATGTTGCGTGATTATCGTCTGTATATGCTTATAGGTGGTATGCCTCAGGCTGTAAAGGAATATCTGGAAACCAATAATTTTGTTCGTGTAGATGAAATGAAGCGAACCATACTTGCTTTGTATGAATCTGATATGCGGAAAATTGATGCCACAGGCAGAGCCTCTATGATGTTCGGAAATATTGCGGCACAACTTTCTCATGGTGGAAGTAGGTTTCAGGTGTCGAGTGTGATTGAAAACCAACGTGCAGAGAATATTTTACCTATCCTGGAAGACATGAAAGCAAGTATGATGGTTAACGTGGCTAATCATTGCGATGATCCTAATGTGGGAATGTCTTTGACAAAGAATCTGGAAAAATTCAAATTATATATGAATGACACCGGATTATTTGTAACTCATATTTTCAATGATAAAAGAGCAGTTGACAATATTATATATCAAAAATTACTTAGTGATAAACTTGATACCAACCTTGGATATTTGTTTGAGAATATGGTAGCTCAGACATTAAGAATGATCGGAGATGAACTTTATTATTATACATTCCCTTCTGAAACATCAAACCATAGTTACGAGATTGATTTCTTGATTAGTCGTGACAATAAAATCTGTCCTTTGGAAGTAAAATCCGGTGGCTATAATACGCATCCTTCAATTGATGAGTTTGTGAAAAAATTCTCACATCGTATCCGAGATAAATATCTGATATACACTAAAGATTTCAAGAAAGACAAGGACACCACTTTGTTACCTGTATATTTGACTCAATTCTTATAATCTAAATAATGTTTGAGAGGGTGTAAATAATTGAGGGGTGTAAATAATAAGGAGATTGATACGGAACTTCCGTATCAATCTCCTTATTATTTACAGTTTTATGCCGGTCCTTACTTGGTTGCAGCCATGTTGGGTTCTGATGGCCAATAAGGATTCTGGTGGATTATTGACAACGAGGGAGTAGTGTGGTCCGGTGCGGTAAGCATCATCTCTTTGATAGGTACGGGACGGAGGTATTGTGCCATTGTCCATTTAAGACCTCCCATTACTTCACTTGAAGTCTTGGATTCATGTGGACGATAATATTCGCTGATCGAACTTGAAGATATTGTTTCCCTTAGCTTCTTGTACGGATCCTTGTCGTCACTGCCTTTGTACCATTCCTGCAT
>CAMYSW010000098.1:0-8387 GCA_947297425.1 uncultured Porphyromonadaceae bacterium | reverse complement strand
GAAAAAAGAGAAGATTTGCTCGTTTCGTTTTTGAAAGATGCTCATTTCGTTTTTGCGATTATAGGAGAAGATGAGAATTTGCTTTCTCATTATGTAAGATATGAATTGAGTGAAGAATTAAATAATGAAAATGAGGCATATTCATTGCTTAAAAATCTATTTGACAAATCTGATGATGATTTTAAAAAACATTTGGATTCTAAACTCTCTGTTGCGCTTCTGAATTATCATGAAACAGAACAGGAATTAGCAAAATTGATTAAAGCCAAGACCAAATTGCAGGTTATATTTATAATTACAGTCATTATCTTAATATTCTGCATTATAATCCTTATTATACTAAATAAATTCCAAAAGCAGAAGATAAAAATTAGAGATCTAAATGCCGCTGCAAAAGATCTAAACAATAAAATTCATTCAACAGACCAAAATAATTCTAAACTTGCAAAATCGGTTCAGTCCCTTCTTGCGTCCCAATTTGTAGGCTTAAATGAGATGTGTCAGGCATTATATGAAACTGAGAATGAAGAAAAAGGGAAAAAGCAAATCGCAAAAATGATGATGAACTTCATAGATTCTTTGTCAGTAAATAATGAATTGATACAGGAATTGGAAAGATTGGTGAATCATCATTATGATAATATATATGATTCTTTTAAATCTGATTTTAATGATCTAAAAGAGATTGATTATCGGTTGTTTTTATATTCCATACTTGGTTTTGAAAATACTACTATCGCTCTTATATTTAATACTGAAATAAGATCAATTTACTCAAGAAGAGATAGATTAAAAATAAGAATCATCAACTCATCATCTGCGAATAAAAATAAATACATAGCCTTTCTTTATCCGGATGGATTAAAAAAGGCTATGACAGGTGATGTGGGCAAGCCTCAAAATCTATATAAGCCTAATATTAAATTCAAATGATTGATTATTGTATAATCAATTGTTCGGTTTTTTATTGATTTTAAATATAAATTCCGATTTCTTTATGCGTCAAGCCAACACACATAGAAAGCTCCAACCATTCACAACCACGTAACAACCACATTAAAGATGTAAATATAAAAGTGATTGTTGCGAGGTTGTCGTGAGTGGTTAGAGTATAAATAAAACATGATTGGTTTGGAAAGAGTGATAACCGGGGATTTTCATTTTGTCTTGAATTGGAACATTAAACATAATACGCTTTATCATATATGCTGTGACAGAATGGTTCAAAAATTAATCAAATGTAACAGTTTTTATAAAAATGAAATTAATGTAAATGTGTGTGTACTAATATATTGATAACTTGATATTTATATTATTTAAAAGTGTAATTAAAATCAATAAAAAGTGAGACGTTATAGATTATTCAAGCTAACTTTGCATTAAAATTTTAAAGAAAAATGAAACAAAAAATTATGGCTATTATAGCCGCCTTAATCACCATGATGTGCTTTCAGATATATGCTGGAAGCAAGCCTTCTTCTAATAAAAATGAAGGTCAGCAGCAATTGATTAGAATATTCACTTCTAATCCGAACCGTCCTCGTTGTCCTGGTAGGCATCTCACGTGTATGTATGCGGGCGATCATGTTACGATTGATTTGCCGGAGAGTATCAGTTTTGCTGAAATTGATATCAAGGATAATGAAACTTCAGTCGTAACTGGCGTAATTACTTATTCAGATCCCACCATGTATTTTGAGCCATTATCAGGATCTTACGACATCTTTGTCATTACTCATTCCTTGGATGGAACCGAACAACAATACACGGCAACTTTAAATTTTTAAATGACCCATTTTTAACTACATAACAAAAATTAAAAATATTAAATCACACTATAAATGATTCAATTAAATTTCAATATCAATAAAAATTTTAAACAAAACCTAATGAAAAAATTTTTTGCATTAATTAGCTTTTGCATATTAATTGCTATGCAAAGCTGTTCTTCGGAAGAAGACTTAATGTTTAATGAATCGAATAGTTCAGATGCATCTCTGTCACATTTAGTAATTAAATTCGAAAATCAAATCTATGAGACAGATGTTATAACTATTGGTGATTCTGTAAAATATTTGAATGAAGAATATGAGGAGGTTTATCGTTCAAAAATTGTTAACATTCCCAATATTGTAGCTGTAGTAAGCACTAATGAATCAGGGACAAGTTTTGTTGAATATTTCTACTCTGAGAAAAACCTTCTGGATAAATATAACTTTATTCAATTGGAAAATAAATCAGAACAGATGACAGGTAAATCAACAAGAAGTGGAGTAATTGACATGATGGTGCCCAATAATACCTCTCCGATTCTTGCAGTTGCAGAACTGTATGATGATAGGAATTTTAAGGATACAAAACTTATTTCTTATGCTACGGCTTCGTGGGCAACAGGTATTCCAAAATTAAAGGATTTAGGGTTTAATGACAAAACATCTTCTATAAAAGTGTTTAACAAAATGAGCCCTAACTCTTCATATACAATTCAATATACTAATGTAGGTCTTCCACATCAAAAAACATACAGCGGATCAGGAATACGCCCCGTTCTTACGTGCTTTGAAGACTCAAATTATTCTGGATCCGTAATTTATTGTATTGCATCACCAACAGGAAGTTCGACAGACCATATTGACACAAACCTAAAGAATATCGGTTGGAATGATAAAGTTTCCGCAATTGGATGGACATTGGTTGTTGATTTTTCAGCTTTTAATGGAGAAAATCCCCAGATTCCAGCACACCCAGCTTGTTAATAGAAATATGAAAACAAAATTTATTATCATTATATTCTCATTGCTATTGGTATTGGGAATAAATAGCTGTTCAAAGAATGAATATGATCCTGAAGATTATATTACATCGCTACTTTCAGGAGAATATAAGAAAGATGGAATGTGGAAACTATATGTCACAATCAATGGCTCGGCTATTGAAAATTATGGCTATGTAAGATTTGATTCCAAGTATTTGAAAGAGGCTGATTTCAAATTCGTTGACATCATTCCCGATGAACATGTTAAGGAATATAAGAATATTTCTCTTTTGGATACAGAGGAAGGATGTACTTTTACAATAGAAGATATTATAAATGAAAAGGTTATTGTTATCACGGGTGTGGTATCATTGGGAGAAATGAAAATAAATCTTAACATATAAATCATTTCTTAAGTATGACTCGCAAATTAGTTAATGCATACTTTTAGTGGATTTTTGAGGGATTTAAGCGAGTTCAAGAAGGAGCAATGCGTGCTTTGTAACTGATTGAACTCACTTAAAGCACCGGAAAGACGCAAAAAGATGCGTTGACTAATCAATACATTAAATAATTTTGATGTCATACTATTGTCGCCTTACATAGGTAATTTCGTATGAAAATGTTTACATCAATCAAGAGAGTGTCAGCGTTAGGAGGCATTCTCTTGATTTCATATTCATTATATCCCCAATCGGCTGATAATAAGAAGGTATTATCTGACTCTTTGATACAATCTCGAGAACTTGACGAAGTGATTGTCAAAGGGGTAAGAGTAATAGGGAAGGATAGAATCGGAGCAATGTCAATATCAGGTATTGAAATAAATAAACAACCTGTATTGTTTGGTGAACATGATGTCATAAAAGCATTACAGACTACAGCTGGCGTTGTGTCTGGGACGGAGGGTTTTGCCGGTCTGTATGTCAGAGGAGGTGAAACTGACCAAAATCTTTATCTTCTTGATGGTTTACCCTTATTAAATGTATATCATTTCGGAGGATTGTTTTCAACATTCAGCACGTATTCCATAGATAACGTTGATTTCTATAAAGGAGCTTTCCCTTCCCTATTCGGGGAAAGGGTATCAAGCATCGTTAATATAGGGCTAAAAAGACCGGACTATAATAAAACTACCGGCACATTTTCAATAGGTTTGATCAGTGGTCAGTTATACTTCTCAACGCCAATAAAAAAAGGTAAATCTGCCCTGTCGGTTGCTTTGCGCCGTACTTGGTTTGATGTGTTATCAGCTCCTGTGCTTGCAATAATAAACTCTTCGAAAAAATCGGAGGGTAAGAAAAGTATCTTTCAATATAATTTCACCGATATGTTGATAAAGTTTAGTGCGATGGACAGACGAGGAAATGACATGTCCTTGTTGTTATTCTATGGAAAAGATAATTTTAAATTGGGAGATGAGCGGTTTGACCCTGATAATAGCAAGCTTGTATATCAGAAAGATATCAATAAAATGTCTTGGGGAAATTGGGGTGCGGCTTTCACATATAGGCTTTCAACACCGATAGGTGACATAAAAATTCAGCCATTTGTATCAAAAGCTTTTTCTACAGATTCTCAAGAAAATATGGATGATAGCGATTATACAGGTGGCTTAACTGCAATAACTAAAATAAATCCATCTGTATTACAAATAGGAATGAGAGAAATGTTAAGTTTCCCTATTATAAATGGACTGGAAGGAGAGGCCGGACTGCAACAGATATGGTATGATTATAATTTAGGTAATCCATCGGTCAGCTGTAGTGAAGATAGGTTGGGAACAACTACATCCTCATTACCTAACCATTCGAAGAATGTTCTTTTATTAGGTTTTGGAGAGTTTTACTGGAATATTGCCAATTGCGTGCAAGGTGCTGTTGGATTGAGAGTGAATCATTATATAAGCAGGTATATAAAACATTGGAATTTGGATCCGAGATTAAATATTAAAATCAATTTGCCATATAAATCGAGTCTCAGTATTGGATACTCACGCATGACGCAATATGCACAGCAAGTGTCTTCAAATTATATGTATCTCCCATCAGATGCCTGGTTTCCAACTGCGAGTTATAATAAACCTTTGCTTTGTGATATATATTCTATAGGATATTTCAAGAGGTTTAAACATGCATTCAATATTAAGGCGGAATTATGGTGGAAGAATATGCGAAACTTGACTGAATATAAAACCAATACACGCATAACAACTACAATGTTGCCATGGTATGAAAAAATGACTTTTGGCAAAGGATGTGCCTACGGACTTGATTTGGAGATGGTTGGTAGCTTCAAATCACTACATTGGAATGTTGCCTACGGACTTATGTGGAACTGGAGACAATTTAATGATATAAATTCAGGGAAACGTTATCCTGCAAAATTTGACAATCGTAATAAATTTGATATCACTATAGGATGGAATATTAATGATAAAATCGAACTTACCGGACAATGGGAGTATATGACCGGTAACCGGGCTACTCTGTCTTTATATAATGTGGCACCTCCTGACGTAGCGTTCCCTGATGCACCTTTTGTAAGTCCTTTGGACCCGGATGGTGGACGTCAAGACGGAATTGATTATTATGAAGGCCGCAATAATGTGCAGCTTCCGGCTTTTCACAGGCTTAATCTTAATTTGAGTTTTAAAGGACGTATCAATAATAGACTGACATATCAATGGGATTTCGGATTATATAATGCCTACTGTCGCATGAATCCCTTTACTGTGATTAAAAGCTATGTTAACACAGAATGGGATAATAATGGAGAATATCGAAAATTTAAAACACTTAGCTTGATACCTATACTTCCCTCTGTTTCCTATACTTTAAATTTCTGAATCTGCCATGACTAATCTTAGGTATATCATTCTTCTAACAGCGACGTTAGTTATATTGCTTTTTTCCGGGTGTGAACAAGATTTGAATCTAAATGATTATAGAAATTCAGATATTGAAAATATGTTAGTTGTAAATTCTATCTTGAACCCGGATTCTTTAATAGGGGTTTCAGTTACTCATCCATATTTTTTTTCAGATAAACATGTTACTTTTAAACCTATTACAAATCTTAATGTTCAGGTTGCCGGGAAAAGTGGTGAATGGGAGAAACTGTTGTACAATGGAGACTCTGGGCTGTATCTTTCTAAACAGAAACCCGTTGAAGGTGAGTTATATAAAATTAATATTATCGAAAGTTCGGATACAGTTTATTCATATGATGTTATTCCTCGTAAAGTGGCAATAGAAAAAGTGGAAGCAACAGGAGAGGGACCGATGCACATATTCTGGGATACAGACTACCGTTTTACATACAAAATAACATTTCAGGATACGCCAGATACGGAAAATTTCTATTTTCTTGCAATTGAAGATGATGCATTGGTAGATGAGTTTTCACAGATGGGACAGGTAGATTATACGGCAGATTATGTTTTTCAAGTATTGGCAAATACAATTAATCAAGATATACAAGGTTGGCAACCTGATGGCGTATTCGGGTATCCGTTTTCAGATAAAGGAATAGAGGGAGAACTATATACAATCACCGTAAGTGAGGTTTTACAGACCCCCTTGGTTGGAATGATAAAACGGTTGCCTCGGAAGATTAAACTATACTCAATTTCAAAGTCGTATTTCGAGTATATGGTAAGTGTATTATCAATGGACTATGATGAAAGTGCGTTCAAAGGCAATCTGTTATCATTGGGACTTATGGAACCGACAAAAATCTATTCCAACATAGATGGTGGAACAGGTTTGATGGGGAGCTACAACCTAAGCACTGTAAACATAGATCTTTTACAATTGGCAGGCGGTTGGCCATCAAAATAGAGATTCCCGGAATCTTCTGTAAAATAGAAAATAACGGAGAGAACTTAACTCTTCGCACCCTCTTTGACATTGTGAAAAGAGGTTTAGAGGGAAATTACACCACGGCATTGGTGTATTCGGGTGTTATACCCTCTCTCATAAACAGCTTGAAGTCCTTCTGCTTGTCTTTCATGAGGATTGACGTTGACGTAAGCAAAATTCCGATTTAGCTGCCAATTTCAAACCCACCAGCTTATAAAAACTCCAACCACATACAACCACGTAACAACCACATAAAGATGCAAAAGCCGTTTGAGTGCATATCTAAAAGTGGTTGTCACATGGTTGTATGTGGTTGGAGTATAAATAAAATATGATTGGTTTGGACAGAGGTTAAATTTCAAATGCAGAATTGGGACATCGAACAATATGATTATGTTTAGAAACAGGAGTCAAGATGACTTCTGTTTCTTAGTAAATGTTGGAATTGAGAAAAACTTTTGAATTTTCTGAACTTTTTTTCTGTGCGTTATGTTATAAGAGTAAAGAAAATCGTTTCATGATGTTAGGTTAGTTCGAAAAAGTATTATGGAAAACACTTGAATGCGGCTGGTTGTGAAACCGGCCGCATTCAAGTTATATCACACCTTAGAGTGTGTTTACTTTTAACACGAATTAAAGCTAAATACGTTTCTTGAAATTCTTTAAGTCATCATAAAGTGTCTTTTTGGTGCTTTCAGCCAAGTTTCGGCAGTCGCAATGTGGAAATTGCTCCTTTCTCAACTCGCTGAAATCCCTCAAAAATCCATCTTTATGCTAACCTAAGTTAAAAGTAAACACACTCTTAAATTCTTGCGTTATTTATTCACCGAAGTATAATGTCTTACAAAGCTGGTTTGATGCCTGTAAATTATTAAACATCAGTGTTATTAATAAAAGAATCGGCAGCTTGAAAAAGCTGCCGATTCAATTTTAAAAGCATTTATACCTTCAGATACTCTTTTAAAAAGAATATCTTATACCCAACGATAGGGTTATTGTTTCACCCATCCAGTTCTCTTTAGCAAATGGATAATTCACCCTGAACATATAGGAGAAATGGTTGCCTGTCTCTACTGCCGCTTCTCCTTGAATCCCGACATTAAAGCGGTTCTGGAAACTCCCGTGCAAGCTTTCTTTCTCTTCAGTGCTTCTTAAATATTTGTATTTTCTTCCTGCTAAAGACTCCTGTAGATAAGGTCCTACGCCGAAACGAATACCGAGATTGTCACTGACAGGAAATCTGAAACTTGCAATCACCGGAATGTTCAGATTCCAGAAGTCACCCCATGCGTCATAATATTTCTCGTTGGTTGTTTTATCCTTAACAACGTTTCCGTTGTTAATGTAATTTATTTCGATCTGAGGATTCAGGCTCCAATTAGAAGTGAAATTTATTTCGTATCCGCCACCGATGAATGCGCCGCCTCCCCAGCCGCTGGAATATCCGTCAAACATCTTGCTTGTATTGTGGGAGATGCTACCGCCTGCAGAAATGTTCCATCTGTTTTGTGCGGCAGTCGAAAACGCGCAGCATATCATTGCAATTGCAATGATAGAATAAATCAACTTTTTCATATTCACTATGTTTTTAATATTTTACAAAATTATACAATATTATTCAAATGACAAAGACTAACATGCTTTATTTGCATGTTAGTCTACTATGGTTGATCTATTAATTATTAACTCCTTGCTCTATGCATGGAACTATTGTAGCATGATTTGCGGAATAAGGGGTTTTTGCATATGCGCCCCCCATAATCCAATTA
>CAMYSW010000097.1:0-8509 GCA_947297425.1 uncultured Porphyromonadaceae bacterium | reverse complement strand
GGGTTATATTCTCCGTGAACCGGTGAATGAGGGCGATCTGTCCATCTGTAAGGGCTGTTCCTGAGGATGCGACTGTGTTTCGCATGCCGGATTGCCACATACCTATGACATCAAGGTATCCCTCAACCAGATAGCATTTATCATTCTTTACAATATCTGCACGCGCTTGATATATGCCATATAATTCGTTACTTTTTTTATATATGAGCGATTCCGGCGAATTGATATATTTCGCCATTCCTCCCTTAAGGTCCCTGCCGCCAAACGCAATAACTTTTCCGGCAGAATTTATAATAGGAAAAATGACACGTCCCCTGAATCTGTCATATTCCCTGCCTTCTTTAGAAGTTCCCACCAGACCGAGACTTTTCATTATCTCCAAATCATAACCGGCTGCTTTCGCAGCAGATGTCAGTGCGCTGCCTTTATCCAAGGCATATCCTAAATGGAATTTTCTTACAGCCTCTTCTGTTACGCCACGATTGTATAGGTAACTAAGTCCGATGTCTTGTCCTTCGTCTGTGTTGAAAATATCTTTCTCCATTTTGAGCATTGCCCATTCGTTGGCAATGAGCATTGCTTCGCGTTCCGATTGTTCGGCACGTTCTTCATCAGTAAGTTCACGTTCTTGAACTTCAATGCCATATTTGCGGGCAAGGTGCATCAGCGCATCGTGATAGGAGAGACCTTCTTTCTCCATTACGAAACTGACAGGGGAGCCGCCTTTCTTGCAAGAAAAGCAGTAACAAAAATTTTTACGTCGGTTTACAGAAAAGGAAGGAGTCCGTTCATTATGAAACGGACACAATCCCATGAAGTTTGCTCCGCGTCGTGTAAGGTGAACATAGTCGCTGACCACCTCTACGATATCGGCGGCATCCTTAATTTTCTGAGCGGTGATTGGATCTATCAATTATTTTAGCCGTTATTTTGTGAATCTCTTCATTTGTTGACAATCTGGTTGGCACAAGGGGTAAACGCAATTCATTCTCAATCATGCCCATAGCATTTAGTGTGCACTTTACTCCGGCGGGGTTACCGTCTACGAACAGGAGATTGAACAGCTCAGTAAATTCAAAGTGAATCGGAAGAGCATCTTTGTAATTTCCTTTAAGGCAAAGCCTAACCATTTTGCCAAATTCAGCAGGAAATGCATTCCCTATTACGGATATTACCCCTACAGCACCCAGAGTCATTAAGGGATACGTGATAGAATCGTCTCCGGAAACGACTTGAAATTTATCAGGCTTGTTTTTTATTATCTCTTCTATCTGACAGAAATTACCAGAAGCTTCCTTGACACCGATTACGTTTTCAATTTCACGGGCTATCTTGAGTGTGGTAGCGGCAGTCATGTTGACTCCAGTGCGCCCGGGAACATTATAAAGAATCACGGGAAGTGGAGATGCTTCCGCAACAGCTTTGTAATGACAGAAAATTCCTTCTTGAGACGGTTTATTATAATAGGGCACAACAGAGAGAATGGCTGAAAAACCTTCCAGATTTTCATTTTTAAGTTCTTCTACCAAAGCCATGGTGCTGTTGCCACCGAGTCCTAATACCAAAGGCACTCTTCCTGCAACCTTGTCAATAACAAATCTTCTTATTTCCTGTTTCTCATGAGGAAATAGGGAAGGGGTCTCGCCTGTGGTGCCGAGAACTACAATATAATCAACCTTACCATTTACAAGATGCTCGATGATTAGCTCAAGAGCATTGTAATCTATAGATTTATCCTGCTTAAATGGGGTGATCATCGCCACTCCCAATCCTTTTAGGTCAAATGCTGCCATATAATCTAAAACTGACTTTTGAAATGCAAATTTAGTTATTTTGTTTTGCATCTCCGAATTTTCTATGAGTATTCTAAAGCTAAAGTATCTATTGATATGTTAAAAAACATAGATTGTATTTATATATAGGAGTGTTTAGATTTAAATTTCGTTCGCATGAAGAGGGATTTCTCAGTTCAAGTCAATATCTGCTGAAATAAGTATACTGTTGTTCTTACACCCGACAGCCATTATGTTTTTTCTGATGTATTGTTATGAGCGAAACCATAAGCCGCTATAATGGGATATAGATAAGCAACCAGTTATGGTTGCTTATCTGTGGGTTATATGTATGGTTATTCATATTTATACAAATGGTTAATCCCATTCTATTTCATCTCCTTTCTCTCGAAGGATTTTATATATTTCTTCTTCGTTTTCTATTAAGGAGATGATGATGTCGGCAAAGCGTTTTGCTTTTTGCTCATTTTCTTCAGTATCCTCAAAATAAGCTGCATAAGAACCAGCTTCAGGATCACTTTCCATACTTTCCAAAATGTCAGGCGCATTTTCTGCCAGATAGTAGTTGAAGAAAGCGTCCCAGTTGTAACCATTCATGTATGCCTCTTCGTTTATCTCATTCATTTGATCACCTATTGCCAATGTTTTTTCAACCTCATTCTGGAAGAGCAGAACGATGTTTCCGTAACCATTTGTGTAAATCTGTACATACTCATTATTAAAGATGTCTCTTTCTTCTGTTGTTGCCATAATCTTTTATTTTTAATGTGGTCAATTACTTATTAATTCTCATTTTATTTTTTCTCACGTCAATATAAAGCAAATCATCATGGTCTGTTATACTATATAGTTCCATAAAATCCTCTGTTACTAAGTAATATTCATCAAGCCCCTCGCAGTCACCGATAAATATATGGATATCAGACATTCTTGCTTTATAAACGACAAAATCCTTGTTCCAATAATCAATAAAGAAATAGAGAACGATATTTTTGTCGATTATATCCAATAGATGAAAATAAGGATCTTCCATGTTACAATCTATACTATATGGCACATATTTAAAGTTTAGCCATAATGCACGAGGATTTCCAATTACGAATGTGTCATATAACCGTTGTATTAAAATCCCTTTATCTACATCTCCTATTTTCAGAAATGGAAGATGATTATCCTTAATTGTTCGGTCTATTTCTTTATAATCAAACATAACATTTTGCTATATATTCAGCCTTCCTCTGGAATGTCGTCCAATGGAACGCACTTTTGATGTTACTCTTTAATGTGTCGGCGATATGGATATATATCAGTGGTCAGGACGATGCTATGCACATACGCGCTCTCATAAACTTCAGGTCTGTGACTTGCTTTATAAGGTGTGTGGCATATACCTTCAGATGCGAAATTAATAAAATTTGGGCATACTACATAACATGTCGGATATGTTTCAAGGCTATATTTCAAAGCTGCATTGCCAATAATTTTACGAAAATATGGATTATAATTAATGACCGTAGTTTTCTCCAAGTCCTTTTTCACACATTTCGATTAACAAGACCATATAAGAGTGCTTGGTAGCATAGAACTTGGAATTTGGTATTGTAGATAAGAATCTTGAGATTTTTATGCTGCTGGCGTGAAATCTCGGGATTTTTATCTACATTTGTATAACATAAACTATTAAGTAAGTATCATGGAATTTAAATCAGCAGTTAAAGATTGGTGGGTAAAGTTCTGGATAGATATTAAATCTTATTTTAATGTTGCAGAAGATCTTGAGCCCCAACTTGATGCGGAACAGAGCATCCGCAGTGGCGTATCTTTTAAAGGTTCACAATTATTGGTTCTGATATTTGCAATCTTCATTGCATCTCTTGGACTAAACACAAACAGTATTCCGGTAATAATAGGTGCGATGTTGATTTCGCCACTTATGGGACCTATCATAGGCATGGGGCTCGCTATCGGCATTCAGGATTTCGCTTTGCTGAAGAGAGGATTGAAAAATGTTTTGGCTGCCGTAATTGGGTCTATATTAGCATCTGCCGTATACTTCCTAATTTCTCCTCAGTATGAAGGGTCAAGCCAACTGCTTGCAAGGACATCTCCTTCGATATATGATGTTTTCGTAGCATTGTTTGGTGGTGCTGCAGGAATATTAAGCATCGCTTGCCGGAATAAAGGACAGGTTATGCCTGGCGTTGCCATAGCTACGTCGCTTATGCCTCCCCTATGCACTGCAGGTTATGGCTTGGCAACTTTACAGATGAAGTTTTTTCTTGGGGCGTTATATCTCTTTTTTACAAATATGATCTTTATCCTTTTTGCCACATGGATAGGAGTCAAGTTGATGAGATATAAGAAGATAGTTTATAACAATGATAAAAGGGCAAAACGTATTCAGGCTATAGTTTATTGGATTGTAGGTGCTACAGTCGCAATATCGGTATATCTTACTATGAATATGATCCGGACGAACATATTCATAAATAATGCAACAAACTTTGTAGAAACACAGATGGTCTTTCCCAACACACAGGTTCTTAATCATCGTGAATATGTGAACAATGGTAAGCGTTATATTGACGTGACGTTGATAGGTGCCGCTCTTCCAAAAGATTCGCTTCAGTTGGCAATGATGAATAAACTTGATTCAGTAGGTCTCGGTGGAACTGTTCTAAACATTAAGCAAGGTTTCTCCATGACAAAGAATGAGATAAACAATGAAAAGAATTTCAATCAGTTTTATAAGCTCATGCAGTCGGAGATTGCTGTTCGTCAAAACGAGATTGATTCGCTCAAGGCATTAGTCAGTCTCCATAAACAGTTCTCGGATGAAAGTGTGAAAGTATCTCCGGAGGTCAAGGTGCTTTTCCCGTCTATAAAGGATATAGCGTTGTCTCATATGGTTGCCACCCAAGTAGGCGGAACGGAAACCGATACACTGAGTATGCTTTTTGTTAATGCACCTTCCGGTCTATCTATGCAGGAAAGAAAAAAGCTGACAGAGTATATAGAAGTGAGATTGGATAGAAAAAACATACATGTCACGCTTAATCCATCGAATTTTCCTTGGCCGTCTTCCAAATAATAAGAAGCGCACTGATGCGTTATCTAAGTAGGTAAATTCTGCTAATGGAAAGATTAAAAGCTATATTTTACGCAACGGCAATATCGGCATGTGTCTCGCCGATTGCCGTTGCGTTTAATATTGATTTCGAAGGTTGTAGACATAAGGTTATAAATGATCGCCCTGAAGCATCAACGGGGCTGAATGCCGTATATACGGTATATGATATCAAGGATGTGTCTTCAATCACGATAAGAGGAATTAATTCCCCGTCTGACTTTAAAGTTCAGATATACAGTAATCTTGGTGGAGGATATGCAGTTGATCAGCCTGTTTCTATATCCGGGAATAATGCCAGCATTATGAATCCAAAGGGGGATATGGGCTATATAGTTGAAGATGGAGGAGACCGGTATTGCTTCTGGGTGGTTGATTATTTTGACAAGCAGTTTGACATAAGTTCAGTTGAAGCATATCCTGAACAGGATTGTGATTTTACTAAATTATCGGTTGAGGGTAATGGAAATCCATTAAGATATTATTCTATAGACGGTCGCCAATGTCAGCTGAACAGGGATATTGAAGCTATTTATCAGACATTGGAATGGGATAACGAAAATAAAGGATATGTCAATGTAGAGCGTGTCTCAAAGTTCGAGTATTTGCAAAATCCCTTGACAATAACGCCTCCATTTTATTGTAATACTGTGGTCCGGGTATCCGGAGACAGGTTCTTGAAAGAATGGGGGATGGAAAGGTCTTCGGAATCTTCTCTGATTCAAGCCAACGGTCTTGAAGTTAATACGGAAGCTGTTCAAATGAATATGTCGGAAGATCAAGACAATTCAAATATGATAAAAAATGAGGGCACCATGCTTGGCGGATCAGCACCGGCAGATTTTACGTTTTATGCATATGTGACCGATGCAATTCTCCATAGCGAATGGCAAATAGCGGATGATCCGGAATTTGAATATATTAAATATCGTTTCAATGAACAAGACCTTAGCTACACTTTCGATCAAGAGGGTCAATATTATGTAAGGTTTATAGGAAGTAATGCGGATGGAAGTTGTGAAACAGTAGGGGAGACCTACGAAGTCGGTATAGGAGCTTCTGACTTGAGGATACCCAATGCATTCTCTCCTGATGGCGATGGCATTAATGATATATGGAAAGTTGGATATCGCTCATTATTGGAGTTCAAATGTTGGATTTTTGACAGGAACGGTCAGCAGTTGTTTTATTTTGACCGTCCGGAACTCGGTTGGGATGGCAAGTATCGGGGCAAGACAGTAAGTCCGGGTGTCTATTATTATGTTATAGAGGCAAAAGGAGCTGATGGTAAGAAATATAAAAAAGGTGGTGATATCAATATCTTAAGATATCGTAAAATAGGCAATTCTACCGGAACCCCGGCGGAATAATGGCACACTTTTTGTTGTATATATCGTAATGCGGTCCGATCATCGGGCTGCAATACGTGTTCATTTGTATAAGAGTTTTTATATTTATAGATGAATAAGGATCTGAATAATATAAAGGCATCTGAATCGGTAGATGTCTATGGGGCAAGAGTTCATAATCTTAAAAATATTGATGTCTCGATACCTCATAATTCCTTAAGTGTAATCACAGGATTAAGCGGAAGTGGAAAATCCTCCCTTGCTTTTGACACAATCTTCGCTGAAGGGCAACGAAGATATATAGAGACATTCTCTTCTTATGCCCGCAATATGCTTGGCTCGCTGGAGCGTCCGGATGTTGATAAAATTACAGGATTAAGTCCTGTGATAAGTATAGAGCAGAAAACAGTCAACAAGAATCCAAGGAGCACCATAGGCACCACAACTGAAATATATGACTTCTTCCGACTGCTGTTTGCAAGAATGGGTGAAGCTAAGAGTTACTTGTCTGGTGCTAAAATGGTAAAATATACGAAAGATAAGATTGTGGATCTTATCTTGGAACAGTATGATGGTAAAAAAATATATGTTTTAGCGCCACTTGTAAAAAACAGGAAAGGTCACTACAAGGATCTATTTGAAAATCTAAGAAAAAAAGGTTATCTATATGTGCGTGTCGATGGTGAGCTTACGGAACTTGAATATGGGATGAAGCTAAACCGATACCAGAACCACTCTGTAGAACTTGTGGTAGACAGACTCAAGGCGTCATCCGGGGATATTCAGAGATTGCGTTCCACTGTTGAATCTGCGTTGAAACAAGGAGGCAAGCAGATGATGGTCATGGATCTTGATTCCGGAGACATACGTCATTATAGCCAGCATTTGATGGATCCGGAGACTGGCCTGTCTTATCCTGAGCCTGCCCCTCATAATTTTTCTTTTAATTCTCCACAGGGCGCATGTCGTCGTTGCAAAGGGTTAGGTTTTGTTTCGATCGTTGATGACGGCAAGGTTATACCGGATAAAAAAAAGTCTATATATGATGGTGCTATCGAGCCTTTGGGAAAATACAAGAACTCTCTTATTTTCTGGCAGATAGAAGCTATATGTAAGCTGTATGGCTTTGATTTGAAAACACCGGTGGAGAAGTTGCCCGCCGAAGCGGTTCAGGATATTCTTGATGGAACGGATGTGCGTCTTGACATAAGGAATGAAACCATGTCGACATCGCATTATTCAGCTTCATATGACGGGCTGGTTAAATATATAGAGATGCAGCAGGATGAGGATGCCGGTGCTGATGCAAATAAATGGAGCGGTAAATTTTTTTCGAGGTCTGTATGTCCGGATTGCGGGGGAAGCCGTCTGAATAAGATATCACTGAATTTCTTTATTGATGGTAAGAACATAGCCGATGTTGCAAAGATGGATATCTCCGAACTCTACCAGTGGACGCAGGGACTTGAGGATAGGCTTGACCAGACAAAGAGGGTAGTGGCAGAGGAGATACTTAAAGAGATACGCAGCCGTTTAAAATTTCTTCTTGACGTGGGACTTGATTACTTATCTCTAAATCGGGACAGTGCGAGCCTTAGTGGCGGGGAGAGCCAGCGGATACGCCTTGCAACTCAGATCGGGTCACAACTTGTGAACGTGCTTTATATACTGGATGAGCCGTCGATAGGATTGCATCAAAGAGATAACGTGCGGCTTATAAACAGTCTAAAGCAATTGCGTGACAATGGCAACTCTATAGTTGTTGTTGAGCATGACAAGGATATAATGAAGGAGGCTGATTACATAGTAGATATAGGTCCTGGTGCGGGAAGGAATGGGGGAGAAGTGATGTTTCAGGGCACTCCTGCCCAGCTTCTGAATACAGAAACATTGACCTCTGCATATCTAAATGGGAAGAGGGAGATTTCAATTCCGAAGTCAAGACGTGGAGGTAATGGTAAATTCTTAAAGATAAATGCAGCTTCAGGACATAATCTCAAGAATGTTGACCTGAATCTTCCGTTAGGTAAGTTCGTGTGTATTACCGGTGTCAGCGGCAGTGGCAAGTCATCATTGATTAATGGCACGTTGCATCCTCTTTTAAGCAAGAAGTTTTATCGGTCTCTTCAAGAGCCACTCCCATATGAATCTGTTGAGGGGATAGAGCATATTGACAAGGTTGTGACGGTTGATCAATCTCCATTAGGAAAATCGCCACGTTCAAATCCGGCTACGTATAC
>CAMYSW010000096.1:0-8527 GCA_947297425.1 uncultured Porphyromonadaceae bacterium | reverse complement strand
AACTATAACTGCCCCGGTCAGGTAGTGATCTCCGGCACAATGGAAGGCATTGACGCAGCTTGCGAGAAGATGCTTGCAGCCGGTGCAAAACGCGCCATGAAGCTTAAAGTAGGCGGTGCTTTCCACAGCCCCCTCATGCAGCCCGCACAGGAAGAACTTGCAGAGGCAATTGCCGAAGCTCAGTTCAGCACTCCCGTATGCCCCGTTTATCAGAACGTAGACGGCAAACCTCACACCGACCCCGAAGAGATAAAAGCCAACCTCATCAAGCAGCTCACAGCTCCCGTGCGCTGGACATATGATGTCGAGGCAATGATCGCCGACGGTGCAGACGAATTTATCGAGCTCGGTCCCGGCGCAGTGCTTCAAGGTCTCGTGAAAAAAATCAACCGCGGAGTGGCAACTTCCGGGAAACAATAATTTGAGGCTTTAGGCTTTAGGTGTTAGGCTTTAGATGTCAGACTAACCTAAAGCCTAAAGCCTAAAACCTAAATATCCCAGGTGTTAGGCTTTAGATGTCAGACTAACCTAAAGCCTAAAGCCTAAAACCTAAATATCCCAGGTGTCAGGCTTTAGATCTCAGACAGCACAAAATCCGAACCTAAAGCCTAAAGCCTAAAACCTAACGCCTAAAAACATGAACATCGCAATAGTAGGAGCCAGCGGAGCCGTAGGTCAGGAATTTCTGCGTGTCCTTGACGAGCAGAATTTCCCTATTGACAATATGCGCCTCTTCGGCTCAAAACGCAGTGCCGGAAGTTCACGCATATTCCGTGGCAAGGAATACGTGATCGAAGAGCTTACTCCCGATTCCGACTTCTCCGGTATAGACATAGCTTTCACTTCTGCCGGTGCCTCAACATCGAAAGAATATGCAGAGGTCATCACTCGTCACGGCACCCTGATGATCGACAACAGTTCGGCATTCCGCATGGATGAAGACGTGCCTTTGGTTGTGCCAGAAGTTAACGGAGAAGATGCACTCAACCGCCCGCGCAACATCATTGGCAATCCCAACTGCACCACAATCCAGATGGTGGTGGCATTGAAGCCGATCGATAACCTCAGCCATATCCGCCGTGTCCGCGTGGCAACATACCAGGCAGCCAGCGGAGCCGGAGCTGCAGCTATGGAAGAACTGAAAACGCAGACCGCACAGATCAGCCGCGGAGAGAATCCTACGGTTGAGAAATTCAAATATCAACTGGCATTCAACGTGATCCCCCATGTTGACGTCTTCACGGAAAACGACTACACCAAGGAAGAGATGAAGATGTTTAACGAGACACGTAAGATAATGCATTCCGACATCCGCGTGTCGGCTACATGCGTCAGGGTTCCGGTGCTTCGCGCCCACAGTGAGGCAATCTGGGTAGAGACGGAATCGCCCCTCAGCCTTGAATCAGTGCGCCAAGCATTTGAGAATGCGCCGGGACTTGTGGTTGCAGAAGAGAGGAATGGAGAAAAGTTCTATCCAATGCCCCTGCATATCGCAGATAAAGACCCTGTCTACGTAGGACGTCTTCGCAAAGACCTCTGCGACGACTGCGGCTTAAGTTTCTGGGTTGTCGGCGACCAAATCAAAAAAGGTGCCGCCCTCAACGCAGTCCAGATCGCGCAATGGCTCCTCGCCAACGACCCGCGATTCACCAACGCCTGACAAAGTCTCCACAAATATGTCAACGGGAGGTGTAGAAATGGCTTGAGCCATTTCTACACCTCCCGTTGACATTCCATGATGTACTTTGAAAAATTTTAGCGGCAGCCGAATTGTGGCTTTATCCATCCGATAGAGTTCAATTCACCAGTCTTCTTTACTTATTTGAGTGTGCCGTTAATCTGCAAAGCAGCAATTCCATCCGTCTTCACACAGATCTTGAAAAATAAATAGAATCCGTCCTAAATTTTAGGACAATATGGATAAACTATATATCAAGACCCAAATTGCAATGCGTCAGGCGGAGTTCCCAACTTGACAAAACCGACTTCTATTCATGCCATTTACAGTGACATAAAATCGCGTGGTCTTCGCGATGCAGTGCTACTACTCCAAAGCGATGATGACGGCAAAAAACTTGAAAACACAGTGTTCCTCCAACTTTATCGTCAACGCACTCCGATTGACAGGATATTTTATTATCAAGGCAAAGGGGAATGTGATTTTGCGGTCTAGCGAGGCGTGGATATATATCAGCTTATACAAGTTACATGGGATATGAGTGAAGAGACTACACGCCGGCGAGAAATCAGCGGAATAATAGAAGCGGCAGAATCAACCAGTTGCAGGAACCTCCTTATAATAACGGAAGACAGCAGCAAGGAAATAAAACTTGAAAACGGAATGATAATTAACGTCATGCCCGCCTGGCGATGGCTGTTGGGAATATAGAGATCCTGCCTACGTAGAACGTCATCGCAAAGACCTCTGCGATGACTGCGGCTTAAGTTTCTGGGTTGTCGGCGACCAGATCAAGAAAGGCGCCGCCCTCAACGCAGTCCAGATCGCGCAATGGCTCCTTGCCAACGACCCGCGATTCACCAACACCTGACAAAGACTCCATTATGATATAAAAGCTACATTCCCAATATTCAACCAAGATAGGATACTCATCTATCACACATTGTATATACAAACCTATACGAATATTGGAAACTTTGAAATAAATAGAAATAATATTTTGAAGAATAAGCTATAATTATTAATTTTGCCAATATCTCTTAACCGCAGAAGCCTTGTATAGGGTAACGCGGGCAGGGATGAGTGAAATAATTAAACAGCGTTTACTCAGCGCTCAGTCTTGACGACTTGGAACTTCGCAACTTTCAGAATTGGTCAGGAATTGAAGCAGCGGTAGATGCCTTGTGGATGTGTAGTTATATTGTATCCCTGATTATGCGTGAGCATGATCGGGTATATTCTACATATTAGCGTGAGGCTTCTGCGTTGCTCGTCCTACCAATTCGGGCAATGCGAAGGCCTCAAGTCGTGGGACGAGCAATAAGTACAGACTCTCACGCTTTATTTTTTATGCTGGCAAAAGGGAGTCACCCAGCAAAACACCTTAGGAATCATGAAACTTTTCTCAAAATCTGCTCTGTATTTAATTATTGCCAGCGCAGTATTAATGACACCAACAATCCAGGCTGTAAATCCAACAAAAGAACAAATCAAACAGCGTCAAGAAATTAAGAAAATGTCGAAAGCTGAACTCAATGAGAAAGCTTCGAAAGACGCTCGCAATGAAGCCAAAAACCTTAAGAAACAAGGATGGCAATCTACCCCGGGTTCCTTACCAATCGAAAGGCAACTTGATCGTTGCTACCTGATGCAAATGGAATATGACGAAGATTTCAACCCTAAATACATCATGGGGGAAGGCATGAGCGTTGGAGAAGTGTATGATGCCGCCAAATTTCAAGCTATAGAACTTGCTAAGCAACAGATTGCCTCAAAAATTGAATCAGAAATGGCAGCCATTATGGATAATGAAATATCAAATGGTCAACTTTCCGCACAACAAGCAGTATCAGTAGCAGAAAGCGTAAGCAAAAGTAAATCTATTGTTAGTCAGAAGCTCAACCGTGTACTTACCGTTATGGAAGCATATCGCACCTTAGATAATGGAAATAAGGAAGTGCTCGTAAGGATAGCATATAATGCCGGTTCAGCAACTGATATAGCAAAAAAAGCTATCAGAGAAGATCTCCGGTCAAAAGGCGACAGAATAAATGAAGAACTTGATGACCTTCTGTCAAAATAATATGAAGGAACTTGGATTTTCTTTATTGATGCTGATATTAGCATTTGCCACATATGCCGGTTCAAATGGTAAATGTGGCGAGAACCTCTACTGGACGCTATCAGATAATGGACTGCTCTCAATAACAGGCCTTGGGGAGATGAAGGACTTCGGGTCCGGAGCTGCACCCTGGAACCCAGTTCTTGTAAAGCAATTATCACTCGAAGAGGGAATAACACATATTGGAGACAACGCATTCTGCAATACTAAAATTTATTCTGTAATAATTCCAACAACAGTTATTACAATCGGTAAAAATGCTTTCTCGAACTGCAAAAACTTAACTACAATACAACTTCCCTACGGTCTAACAGATATTGGTGCTGAAGCATTCAAGAACTGCAAAACACTTGTAAAGCTTGATTTGCCCGCATCTTTAAAAAGGATAGAAAAGAAGGCATTCAATAATTGCATGATGCTAAATTCATTAACTTTATCCAACCGTATTGAGATCATTGGTGAAAACGTATTTGGAGGCTGCAAGTCGTTAAATCATTTCTATTCCTTACCGGATATAGTAACCCCGACAAACTGCCTTTTATACGGATTAAGTCCATCTGTAGTTGCCGACTATTATAAATCTACAAACGACATCAAGAGCGATATGCGAGATTCACATCAAAATAGCAGCATCGCTCAAATTGAGACAAATTCAATAACAGATGTGCAAAAGAACAATTCAATAAATGCAGGAGTGAATTATGGAGAGTCAGACATAGACAAATCTTTGCCTCACAAACCACAGAATAATAACCATACCTTCGCATTTATTTTTGCCAACGAGAATTATAATTCGTTTCCGGATGTGCCTTTTGCCATTAATGATGGAAAATCTTTTCATAATTACTGTTCTAAAGTAATGGGAATCCCAGAAGAAAACATAACCACTAGATATAACGCAACTTTGGGCACAATACTCCAAACAATGGATTATATGAACCAGATTGACAATGCCTTCAAGGGAGACATCAGCATAATTATCTACTATGCCGGTCATGGCGCACCAGATGAAAAAACATCCAAAGCATACCTCGTCCCATCCGATGCATATTCACTAAACGACAAGGCATGTTATTCTCTTGATAATTTTTATCAAGAACTGGGAAGATTGAAAGCAAATAGTGTCAAGGTATTTATGGATGCATGCTTCAGTGGCACGGGCAGAACAGAGGAAATGCTCGCCAAAGGAGGGCGATCAGTAAAAGCCGTTCCCAAAAAAGCTTCTGTCACAGGAAATGTAGTTGTAATAAGTGCAACAGCAAGTGATCAAACAGCCTGGCATTATAAACAACAAGGACACGGACTGTTCACATACTGTTTACTCAAGAAACTAAAGCAAACAGGAGGCGAAGCATCAATGGGTGAACTTTGTGACTATCTTGAATCGGAAGTGCCTAAAATATCAATAGTTGCAAATCGCATCACGCAGACACCAACATCACAACATTCCCCAAATCTCGGTAATAGTTGGAAACTATGGCAAGTTAAAAAATAAGTAACTTACTTAAATTGAAATTGATCATTATGAAAAAAATAGTTTTATTTTTTGCAGGTATTATACTTGCAATCTCTGGCATGACAGCTCAGAACGCGAACCGTAAAGGATTCTTTTTAGAAGTCCAAGGAGGAGTAGCCTTGGGTGATATAGTAACCGCAGACATTATAAAACACCAGAATGATACATACGAGACTACAGGCATAACGTATCTGAAAGGTGGATTCGCCGGAAGTTTTGATTTCGGATACAGATTTCGGCTTTCAAATCCGTTTGCATTTGAAATAAAAGCTGGGCTATGGAGCAATCTTGCAGATTTCATTGACACTTGGAATGTAAGATTAATGCCTGGTATTCGCTGGACTTCCAAAGATTTCGGAGGCAACATGAGTTCATTCATAGCATATAACGTAGGTCTTGGGATTGGTGCGCAAGACGAAGACTGCAATTTGATTATACCATCTGAATTGGGAATAGGTATCAATTTTACACCAAAGTTTTATGCCGCTCTTGTATGGGATGCCAATATATTCATAGATCCATATGGCAGGTCTGTGTATGTTGCATCCGCAACATACACAGACTACTACCCTAAAACATATAATACAATTGCCATTAGACTCGGATTCCGTTTTTAATAATTACAAATTAATAAAATTATGAAAAAGTTTATTTTACAAGCCTTCGTTTTATGTGGTATAGTTATATGCTTCATATCATGTGAAAAACTTGATATGGAAAAGTATCTTAAAGAGAATGGTTTCCAGAATAATGAAGACCCTGAAAACATCACTGAAGACGGTGAGGTACAACGAGTGGGAGCTGTAGATCTCGGTCTCTCCGTAAAATGGGCAGCCCAAAACCTTATGGAGAATGGATTTACCAAGGATTGCACGGATATAGGTACTACACACCAATGGTCGACAGAGTACATATCCAATCCTCCCGAACAGATTGGAGGAACAGCATTTGATCCATCAACAGAGAAACTGGGATCCAAATGGCAGACTCCATCCGAAGAACAATGGGAAGAATTAAAACATAAATGCCGTATACACTACACAATTTTTGACAATGCCGTAGGTTATGTAATAACCGGGAAAACAGGGAAAGCGATTTTTATACCGACAAACCAAACAAACGAATATACAATATATTGGAGCAGTTCTTCAGCTTTTTCATCCGCTGTTCATTTCAGCTTTCAAGATGAAAATATAATTTGGGGTAATACAAGCATCAGCCATAAAAATTCTTTTTATATTCGTCCCGTCGAAAAAAAATGATGAATAAGCTGGGGTTGATTATTACAATCGTAATTTTTAGTATTGCTCCTATCAATGCAAAAGATGTAACGATAGAGGGAAACTATCAGCTTGTTATTCCACCCACAATGAGCGAGGCAGAAGCCAGAGAGACAGCCCTTAATCGCGCAATTGTGCAGGCACTTGCCGATGCATTCGGCACCATTGTAACTTCCGAAACATGGACAGATCTAAAGAATGACAACTCAGTTTCAAACATCTCCTTTTGGCAAATGGGTAATTCATTTGTCAAAGGAGAGTGGCTGAGAACCTTGTCAGAGCCACAGTATACAAAATATCTTTCCGATAAAGGAGAAATAGTGCTTGAAGTCAAAATAAAAGGAATAGCAAGAGAGTTAGAAACATCCCCCATTCAACTTAAGACATTCCTGTCATTACCTTCTGTTGATATTGAAAACAACCGTTTTAGATCCGGAAGCCGTTTCACACTAAATTTCACATCTCCAGTCAATGGTTTTTTGTCTGTATATATTGCTGATGAAGAAGGTGGCGTGACAAGACTTCTGCCATATTCACAAGAGGCAATCTCATGCACACAGATCAAAGCAATGGTAGATTATGAATTTTTCACATCACAGAATGGAACCGAGGAGCAATATACCTTTGAAACACAAAAAAATAAAGAACGTAACATAATATATGTCTTATTTTCAACCAAAGAGTATAGTCGCCCTTTAGATCGTCTCGATTCAAACTCGAATCTTCGTATTCTAAAATACAACGATTTTATTAAATGGACATCGCAGCTAAAAAGTGTTGACAATACATTCAAGGTCACTATACTTCCGGTTGAAATTCTCACAAGTCAATGATAATAAACAATCTACATTGTTGTGAAATTCAAATATTATTAAAAAATCAACACGCCGAATCCATAAACTTCGGCGTGTTGATTTTTTAGTAAGGTGTGCAGTATCAATATTATATCATCATTTGGTGCGCTTGCTGTCCCAGATCAGGTAGATGATCAGGAGGGCGTAAGCGAGACAACCGAGGATCTGCGTAAGTTCGAAAGAAAGAGGAGACACATATTCAAAGCCTGCAAAACGGGTGATTGCCGCGAACACTCCAAAGAGGGCACCGCCGGCAATCAGACCGGAAGAAATGAGCGTGCCCCTGTCGCGACGCGCATCGTTAACCTTCTTATCCTTGGATGAGTTGGACACGAAATAAGAAACGGCACCACCTACAAGCATCGGTGTGTTAAGCGACAACGGGATGAACATGCCGAGACAGAATGCCAACGCGGGAACACCAAGCCAGTTAAGGATCAGCGCGAGGATTGCACCTACCATGTAAAGAATCCAAGGTGTTTCACCTCCCATCATGAGAGGCTCTATAACCTTAGCCATAGCGTTTGCCTGTGGAGCTACAAGAGCATTATCACCGGTGAAGCCATAAACTTTGTTAAGCACGATGATGACTCCACCCACCGTAGCCGCCGACACGAGCGTGCCGAGAAATTTCCAAGTCTCCTGCTTCTTAGGGGTAGTGCCCAACCAATAACCGATCTTTAAGTCTGTCACGAAACCGCCTGCCATCGACAGAGCGGTGCAGACAACGCCGCCGATCACCATTGAGGCCACAATGCCCGAAGTGCCGTTAAGACCTATTGAAACAAAGATTGCGGAAGCCACTATCAGAGTCATGAGGGTCATTCCCGAAACCGGATTGGATCCGACTATCGCGATAGCGTTTGCCGCCACAGTGGTAAACAGGAAAGCGATCACCGTAACCACAAGCCATGCAACCAAAGCCTGCCAGAAAGTATTAATAACGCCGAACCAGAAAAAGAGAAGCACTGCCACGAGAGCGATGATTATAAAGAACACGACCTGCTTCATGGATATATCCAATTGCCAGCGTATCTGTTTTTCACCGGATTTAGCGCCACCTTTAAACTCTCGTCC
>CAMYSW010000095.1:0-8564 GCA_947297425.1 uncultured Porphyromonadaceae bacterium | reverse complement strand
CTTTCTGAGTTTATGCCCAATGCTTTCCGTGCCTTGTCTTTGAAAGATGCAGTGCGCATCAGTTCTCCGATTCCTACATGCATGTTCATGAGGAGATACATCTCCGATATCTCTGGAACGTCGCTTTGCACGTAGATTGTGTTCTTTTCAGGGTCGAGTCCTGCTGCAAGATATTCGGCAAGGATATTTTTTACGTTCTCATGTAGAATATCTGGATCCGGTGCAGTGGTGAGGGCATGCAGGTCGGCAACAAAATAACGGCAGTCGTAATCATCCTGCATACGCACGAATTTAGAGAGAGCACCGAAGTAGTTGCCAAGGTGAAGATTGCCGGTGGCGCGGATGCCACTCAGCACTATTTTCTTATCTTTGTTTTCTTTCATTTTTCTGTATTTTTGCTCTTACAAAATTAACAAAAAAAGTTTTATTGTTGCTAAAATATAAGAATTTTGCTCTATTTATTGTTATATTAAACAGGAAAGTATGACATCGAAATTATTTAATATATTGATTAGTCAATGCATCTTTTTGCGTCTTTCCGGTGATTTAAGCGAGTTCCATCAGTCACAATGCACGCATTGCTCCTTCCTGAACTCACTTAAATCCCTCGAAAATCCGCTAAAAATATGCATTAACTAATTTGCGAGTCATACTTAAATTATATGATTCATTATTTATGAAAAGGATAAAGATACTTCCTGTTTTATATTATACGGTCGTATGTGCCGTCATTATTCAGGCTGCAGCATTCTTAATCAGTTCGGCTCCGGATTCCCGCAGACCTGTGAGGAAGGTGCTTTTCGTTGGGGATTCAATGACCGGCTGGCTATCTGAACGTCTCAACGCTTATGGCGAAAGGAATGGTTTCGAGGTGGCAACTATAGTCTGGGATGGATCTACAATTACCAAATGGGGAGATTCTTCGCAATTCGAGTCGATCGTGAATGATCAGGACCCTGATGCCGTGTTTATAAGTCTTGGAATGAATGAACTTTTCGAGCAAAATCCTGAACAGAAGCTTAAAGGAGCGGTGGAGAATATCCGTTCGGCTACGGGTGGACGCCCTATTTTGTGGGTCGGACCTCCGTCATGGCCGGGTCATGACAAAGGTAAGAAACTCAATGATTGGCTCGAAGATGAATTAGGCGGAGAGTCTTTTTTCCGCAGTTATGAGCTGGAGCTTCCGCGTCAGAGCGCGAAGAATCCGCATCCTACACGTGCCGGCATGGTGCAGTGGATGGATTCGGTGGTGAATTGGATGCCTGAGCATTCCGCAGTGGTGTTGCCGGGTATAAACAAACCGGAGGGTGACAAGATGTCGCGTGGAAAGGATTTTATTTACAAACGCATGAAGGAAAATTTATAATACTATGGAATTTAGAAATTTAGATGAGAAAGATTATCCGGCTTTTTTGAAATTATATAATGAGAGTTTTCCGGAGAATGAAAGGCGTATTTATAAAAATGCCGAACATGTGGCAAATTTTGTAAAGGAGAAGGGTGGAAAGTTTCATGCATTTGCCATTGATGATGGTGGCGGATATTTCCTCGGTTTCCTTTCTTATTGGGTTTTCGAGGGCTTTGTTTATGTGGAGCATTTTGCCGTGGAGCCTGAGCACCGGGGCAAAAATATAGGACGTAAGTTGCTCAGCCATCTTTTCCAAACGGTTAGTCCTGATGTGTTGCTTGAGGTGGAGAAACCTGAAACTCCGGAGGCGGAACGCCGGATAAGGTTTTATGAGCGTTGCGGTTTTAAACTCCGCGAGGATATAAATTATGTTCAGCCTCCCTATAGCGCGGAGCAGAGTGGCGTGGAGATGATGCTGATGACCCATGGCGATGTTAAGCTCCGGGATACACGCGATCTGCGCGAAATGCTGACGGAGGTGTATGATGTTAGGCTTTAGGCGTTAGGTTTTAGGCGTTAGGTTTTAGGCTATTATAATCAAATATAAAGCGAAAGGCGGGAGATATCCTGCCTTTCGCTTTTATACTAAACGGTTTATGATTTCGGAATTAAAAATTTAGAAGTCATATCCGATGGTGAATACCCAGGCTTTGGTGCGTCCTGCGTAGGAATATTTGCCAAAGTCGGCTTTTACATCTTTCCATGCGTGGACTGCGCCTGCCATATAATGGGCACCTATTGAATAATGCCTAAGTATTTGCAATCCTGTGCCAAACTTAAAACCGAAGTCAACAGGAGCTGCTTTCTGCTTGAATTCAGCTCCGGCCGCCGGCACGCCGTCATTGTCAAATGAATTATGGTTGACCTTGTTCTTGAGTTTTGATCCGAACATCAATGATACGTATGGACCGAAGTCTATATTCCAGCGTATGTCATCGGTTATGTTGAACCTGATAGAGCCTAAGACGGGAATTGTGAGGGCATATGAATTAAATGTCCCGGCTTGTGTCATGAGTTCGTCAGTGGGTGCACCATATACGGGGACCATATTGATAAACGTATAT
This sequence comes from uncultured Porphyromonadaceae bacterium, assembly GCA_947297425.1. GTDB lineage: Bacteria > Bacteroidota > Bacteroidia > Bacteroidales > Muribaculaceae > Lepagella. The sequence continues at coordinate 6,092 of CAMYSW010000095.1, read as the reverse complement.
GTGTTTGATCGCGATTCAAAGAATGCCCCCGGCTGGATAGTTAGGTAATTGCGTATGTTGATGTCGGCTGTGACTCCGAGATCGACTCCGGTGCCCCATCCCTGCACGTTATATCCTTGCATGTTTTCTTGTCCGACAGTGCGGTTTGATGTGTTGACTCCAATTTTGATACCGAGATTGAAGAGCTGTTCCGGTGTTTCTGTGGAGAAGAAATCTGTGGCGCTCATTGTTCCACACGTTAAAGCCATTACAGAGAGGAGTGTTGGGATGCGTTTCATATTATTTTTATTTTATTCCGTTTGCAAATTTATAAAAATCCCTCTGATAATTGAAAAAAATGAGTAATTTTGCGTTCGATTTTAAATATGCCATAAAGAAGTTGTTTAAACTAATTTTCAATACTTCATTATATAGCAATTCTGAAGAATTGTAAATCTTACTTAAGCAATTTCAAAAAGTTAAAATCGTTTTTAATTATCAGAAGAAACATTTTTTGTAGTAATTTAATAATGGGCGGTAATAAATACAATAGTCTCATGACTAATGCCAAGGATTATGTTGTTATAATCTTCGGACTTCTTACCTATGCGTTTGCTTTTTGTGCCTTTATCCTTCCTCATGAGATTGTTATCGGCGGGGTTGCCGGTGTGGGAACACTCGTGTATTTCGCTACTAATGGACTCATTTCTGTAGCTGTCACTTCTTATGTGGTCAACCTTCTTCTGTTGGCTGCCGCTTATAAGATAGTGGGCAGGACTTTTGTTTTGCGAACTATTTTCGGTGTGACTATCGTTGCGCTCGGTATCGGCGTTTTCGAGAATATTTTTATGAGCATAGGTCATGCCTTGGTGCCGGACCGGGTTGTGAGTGTGGCTTTGGGCGCTATACTTTGCGGAGTTGGAATCGGAACAACGTTTATTCATAACGGCTCATCGGGCGGAACGGATATCGTGGCGGCAATGGTGGCAAAGAAAAGCAATGTCAGCATAGGACGGACAATGATATTCGTGGACATGTCGATTGTGGCGTCATCTATACTCCTTCCGTTTGACGGACCTTGGGATGCGCGTATAGAGGCGCGAATACCGACTATCGTATATGGCTTCATGGTGACGTTTATTGTTTCATATGTTACCGACATGATTATAAACACCAACAGGCAGGCTACGCAATTCTTTATTTTCTCGCAAAAATGGCAGGAGATTGCTGACAGGGTGAATAAGGAGGCACATAGGGGCGTGACTGTGCTTGACGGACAGGGCTGGTATTCCAAGCATGATGTGAAGATTCTGATGGTGTGGTGCCGAAAGATTGAGTCAGTGACTATTTTCAGAATCATCAAGAGTATTGACGAGGATGCTTTCGTGACGCAAGGTGCTGTCAATGGCGTTTATGGCAAGGGGTTTGATAAGGTGAAAATCAAGATGAAGAAGCAGAAACATGCCGATTCCGCTATTACAGGTCCATTGCCCGAAAATCAGAGCCCGATACAGTCGGTGCGCCGTTCTAATCAGGAAGAATAAGTTTGTTTATAATGTCAGGATCGGATGCGTCGCATCTGATGATCTCGTTATCACGCGCCCACCAAGTAAGTTGTTTCTTGGCGTAGACGCGTGTATTTTTCTTTATACGCTCTATTGCCGAGTGGTGGTCCATCGTGCCGTCGAACCATGCAAACATTTCCTTGAGTCCTACGGTGTTGAGGGAGTTTAGGTGACGCATGTGATAAACGGATCTCGCTTCATCTTCAAGTCCGGCATCTATCATGGCTTCTACGCGCCGGTTGATACGGTCGAATAAAACAGTGCGCGGAAGATCCAGCATGTATTTCTTTATCTTGAACGGTCGCGTTTTCTTGATTCCTGTGCGTAATTGAGTATATGGCTTCCCTGCCGTGCGTATGATCTCTACGGCGTGGAAAACCCGTTTCAGATTTTTTTTGTCTATTTTTTCGTAGTATTCAGGGTCAAGCCGGCTTAATTCTTCCCGTAGCCATTCTTCCCCCTTTTCTTTATATTCTTTTTCAAGGCTATGCCTAATCTCTTCGGGGACGGTAGGTAGCTCATCGATGCCGTTGCAGAGGGCATCGATATACATCATCGAGCCTCCACATACGATCGCTGATCCGGTCCGTGCCAGCAGTTGCTCCGCAATTGCCAACGCTTCTTCTTCAAAACGGGATGCACTATAATATGCCTCAAGGGGAAGCATGTCGATGAGATGATGTTTCACGCTTGCCCGCTCTTCTGGGGTGGGCATTGCCGTGACAATGGGGATGCCTGTGTATATCTGCCGGCTGTCGGCGGATATGATTTCTGTGCCGAGACGTTTGGCAAGGTCAACAGCAAGGGCCGACTTGCCTGAAGCTGTCGGCCCTGTGATGACTATTAGTGTCGGTTCTTTCAAGTGTCAAAAAGCTGTTTAAAAAATATAAACCGGTTTTTATTCCGCAATGATTCGGCAGATGTTGACCACAACATCACGCGCTTTCTCCATTGACTGGATAGGAACAAATTCGTATCTTCCGTGGAAGTTCTCGCCTCCCGCGAAAATATTGGGGCAGGGCAGTCCTTTGAAAGATAGCTGTGCGCCGTCAGTGCCACCACGTATGGGTTGAACCTTGGGCTCGATCCCTGCTTCACGCATTGCTTTCTCTGCAATTTCGATTATGTGCATTACAGGTTCGATTTTTTCTCGCATGTTGTAATACTGATCCTTTATTTCCACGGTGCAGCAGCCGGGATATTCCATGTTGGTTTTGCGCACGAGGTGCTCGATCTCGCGTTTGCGGCTTTCAAAGCGCGCGCGGTCATGATCGCGTATGATGTAGGTGATTGTTGTTTCCTCTACGCTTCCTTCAATACCCACGAGATGGTAAAAACCTTCATAACCCTCCGTATGCTCCGGAGTTTCCCAGCGTGGCAGCATGGCTATGAAGCTGTTGGCTACGCGGATGGAGTTGATCATTTTGTGTTTTGCGCAACCGGGGTGCACGTTGCGCCCCTTGATCTTTACTTTAGCAGAAGCGGCATTGAAGTTTTCATATTCGAGTTCGCCTACAGCTCCCCCGTCCATCGTATATGCAAATTCGCAGCCGAATTTCTCAACATCGAATTTATGGGCGCCAAGTCCGATTTCTTCATCAGGGTTAAATCCGATACGGATTTTTCCGTGCTCTATTTCGGGATGTGCCTGCAGCCAAGCCACGGCATCTATAATCTCAGCTATGCCGGCTTTGTCATCGGCACCGAGGAGCGTGTTGCCATCGGTGACGATAAGGTCTTGACCGATATAATTGAGCAGTTCGGGAAATTCTTCAGGCGAAAGGATGATCTCTTTCTCGGCATTGAGGGTGATTGCGTTGCCTTCGTAATTTTTGACAATGCGTGGATTCACATGCTTGCCGGACATGTCGGGAGAAGTGTCCATATGCGCAATGAAGCCTATAGTGGGCACATTTTTTGATGTGTTGGAGGGGAGGGTGGCAAAAAGGTAGCCATTATCGTCGAGTGAAACTTCTTCAAGCCCCATCTCTTCCAGTAGGCCTTTGAGATATTTGGCAAATTCCATCTGACCCGGAGTGGAAGGGGTCATGTTTGTGAGTTCGTCGCTTTGGGTGTCAAATCTCACGAAATCAAGAAAGCGTTCGGTTACGGTCATGATATTTCTGATTTTATTACACGCTTTTGCATACATGATGCAATTGACGTGGATGTTTGCCTGCAAATTTACGAAATATCTTATAAAGGAGAGACATAATAAGATGTTTTTTTGTAATTTTGTGTTATGAAACAGAGATTATGGATCTTTATTATATTGGCTTTGTGCGTGAGCCTGATCTGTTTCGGGGCATATAACTTATGCTCACGGAAGGATCAGCCTGAAGCCCAGACAAAGATAACGGCTACCGAGACGGATGGTGCAGGAAGGGGAGTTGCCCCTGCGGGGATGGCGCTACATTATGACGGTCTTGATCACGTAGTTATGCCAAAATCGGTAGAATCTGAAGAGCATGAATATACAGGGTTCCGTATGTCGTTCAATCGCCATAACCGCACACCGAACTGGGTGGCGTGGGAATTGCTCGGGGCGGAGACCGACGGCGGCGCTTCGCGTCATAATAAATTTTGGCAGGATGCGGAGGTGGCAGGATGCCCTACGACATATGATTATCGCAATTCAGGCTACGACAGGGGACATATGTGTCCGGCGGCAGAGCAGAAATGGAGTCAGGATGCCATGGACGACTGTTTTGTGATGGCAAACATGTGTCCGCAGGATCATGCGCTCAATTCCGGTGCCTGGAATACACTCGAAAATAAAGAACGTAACTGGGCGCGACGAGATTCAGCAATAGTGATCGTGGCTGGGCCCATATATGAAAAGGGGGATACGAAAACGATAGGAAACGGGGTGCTTGTGCCAAGTGCCTTTTTCAAGGTGATATTGGCTCCATATGTGGATAAGCCGCGTGCCATAGGTTTCGTTTATCCCAATATGTCAGCTCCCGGAAATATGCAAAACTATGTGATGACCGTGGATGATGTAGAAGCTCTTACGGGTTATGATTTCTTCTCTGCATTGCCCGATGAAATAGAAAAAGAAGTTGAATCTAAAGCATCTTTCAGAGAATGGAACCAACGATGAGTGCGATGATATGTGGTGACCCGATAGTTGCGGTTTCGACACCTCCCGGTATCGGAGGAATTGCCGTAATACGTATTTCGGGAGATGATTCCGTCGGGATCCTTACCAAATGCTGGAAAGGTAAAGACCTGGGCACGTTGAGGTCGCATACTGTGCATCTTGGAAAGATAATGTTTGAGGATGGCACCGAACTTGATGAAGTGGTGCTCACTTTTTTCAAAGGGCCTAATTCGTTCACGGGGGAGGATGTCTTTGAAATCTCCTGTCATGGATCCCGTTGGATACAGAGAGAAATAGTGAACCTTCTTGTGCGTCACGGAGCGCGTCCCGCAGAGCCGGGAGAGTTTACGAAACGGGCGTTCTTGAACGGCAGAATCGACCTTGCCCAGGCAGAGGGGGTGATTGACCTTATATCCTCCTCATCGAAGGCATCACACAAGATGGCGATGCAGCAGGCAAACGGACGTTTCACGGCATATCTTGACAGTCTGCGCGAGCAGTTGATAGAATTTGCTTCTTTACTTGAACTGGAGCTTGATTTCTCGGAAGAGGAAGTTGAATTTGCAGACCGGGAACGTCTCCGAAATCTTGCAGATGAGATAATAACGGTTTTGAACCGTCTTGCATTGTCATATTCAACAGGAAAGGCACTTAAAGATGGAGTTCCGGTAGTGATTGCCGGGGCACCGAATGCCGGAAAATCGACTTTGCTCAACCAGCTACTTGACGAGGATAAGGCGATAGTTAGCGATATACCGGGTACGACGCGCGACATAATTGAAGACACATGTGAAATCAACGGCATCCTGTTTAGATTTGCCGACACGGCAGGATTGCGTGTTACGGATGACCAGGTAGAGCGTATAGGCATTGACAGGGCTGAAGAACGCCTGCGTCGCGCAGCGATGGTATTGTGGATTGTAGATCTTGCCGCGGATACGGACTCTCAGTTGCAGGATATTGCTGCCCGTATGGTAGAATTGACGGATGCTGCGCATATCATAGTTTTCAACAAGACGGACCTTCTGAATGCAAGTGCTGACATCCAGACTATTGGGACAATTTCTCTCTCTCATTTACATGTTGGTTTAAATGCGGATCTGAATATTGACAGGATAGGGGTCTGTGCATCTACGGGTGATGGTATTGACGGATTGAAACAGAGGATGACAGAGATAATATGTCGAGACTACAATCCTGATACGGATATGATCCTGACGAACGGACGGCATTATGCCGCGCTGATGAGGGGAATGGAAGCGTTGCAACGGGCACGCATCGCCTTGGAGACCGGACTGTCCGCCGACTTCATCGCCCAGGACGTCCGCGAATCCCTCCACCACCTCGCCACCCTGACCGGCACCATCTCCACCCCCGACCTCCTCGCCTCCATCTTCACCCGCTTCTGCATCGGCAAATAAGTGGTGATTACCAACGATTAGCAT
>CAMYSW010000094.1:0-8607 GCA_947297425.1 uncultured Porphyromonadaceae bacterium | reverse complement strand
GTTTAGGAGTGTTGTCTTGCCGCTCCCAAGATAACCGGTGAGCAGCAGGACGGGTATTTCATTATTATCTTTCATTACCTTGTTTATTTGTTTGTAAAAGGGACGCAACAATTTGCGCCCCTTTATAAATTAAGTATCATCTATTTAACAATTATATAATTGTTTTAGTTGCTATGACAGATGTTGCCGAAGAGATGTCGTTGCATATGGCGGGACAGAAGGATCCTTCTCTATTTCTTCTGCAAGTTCGCAAGCGAATGGCAAGCGTTTTAGCAGACGAAAAGATAACATGTCGCTCTCTTCCGGAGTCCGTACAGAACGAATTAGCTCCAAAGCTTTCGTTTTAGAGACTTCATCTGTCGGGAAAAGATATGTTGCTAGTATGCGTGATTCCCGCACGTCCATATCATTCCAGAGGGTGTCTGCCAGTTCCGATGATGGCTGTAGGTCTCCGGCTATTGCTGCGATCTGGGGAATCTGCAATCCGAAAATCATCTTGTATGGCATTCCGGCTTTCCGCAAAGTGTCGGCTATGACACCATTGCGGAAAGTGAAAAAGCTTTTCTTTATATTCTGAAGCATTCCGTTTTTTGTTTTAAACAGCTTCTTATTTTACCGAACAGGATTTTGCACCCGGTTTGGCTGTAAGTGGAGAATAGTCACGACTGAGGCGGAGCATCTGCTCTACATAATTCTCAGGATATGATATCTCTATGTCCGTGATTTCCCCTGTAGCATTGGTCACGGGAGTGTAGACAGGATTGATGAAACCGCGATAAGGGGGAATGTCAAGTTTGGAATAACGTGAAAGTACTTCCTTATGCAGTTTGGGATCAACTTTGACGGCATATTTCATTACAAGGTCGTTACCGGCATTGTAGTCGCCTTCGCTCTTGATTCGTTGCACGTTAGCGAGTAATTGACCGAACAGTTCACGCAACTTAGGATAGTCATTGACTTTTACATATGTTTTACCACCTTTCTTAGTCAGTTCCACAACGTCTTTGCCTCCCTTGGCTTTTTTACGACCGTTTTCAAGAACCCAGCGTGCTATCAGCTGGCGATTGCGCATGTGTGCCTCCTCAACATCTTTACCCGGCTCAATACGGTTAAGCTGTGTCATAAGTCCGTTAAGCAGGTATTTGTAATACTCAGCTTTGTATGCTTCCGGATTGTCAAGGATGCCAAGTTCAAGAAGCTTGGGATCTGCGAGATAATAAAGGGCGAAAAGGTCTGCGCGTGTTTCCTCGAGTGTTGAGCCATGCTCTTTGAGGGCATCGGGGTCTACTCCGGGAAGAAGTTTGCCCGAACCATGTCCGAGACATTCATGCAGGTCGGTGTGAAGCATATCCGTAATGTAAAGATAATCTTCCATTATCTTGCGTGTCGGGGCATCTATCACAAATTCTTCGCTGAAACCATTTCCGTGTGAAGCCATCTCATATGCTTCAGTGATATTCTCAAGAGTCACTGACTTTGAACCGTGTTGGGCACGGATCCAGTTGGAGTTTGGAAGGTTTATACCGATAGCCGTTGCAGGAAATGCATCGCCTGCAAGCATTGCCGCAGTGATCACTTTGGCTGAAACTCCCTTCACCTTATCTTTCTTGAAACGTTTGTCTACCGGAGAATTATCCTCGAACCATTGAGCATTGGAAGATATTGTTTCTGTGCGTGCCGAAGATTTTCCGTTGCGGAAATTCACATAAGATTCCCATGCTCCTGTCATTCCGAGAGGATCACCATAGCTTTCGATGAAACCGTTAACGAAGTCTATATCTGATTTTGTATCTTCCGCCCAAAGGATGGAGTATTCATCGAAGATGCGTAGGTCTCCGGTGATATAGAAATCTATCAGTTTTGTAATATATGCCTTCTGAGCATCGTTTTCAGCAACATTCTTAGCCATGTCAAGCCAATATATAATCTGTGCTATCGCCGGTCCATAAACCCCGTTAAGGCTATAATGCTGTTCCTTGATCTTGCCGTTTTCTTTGACCACACGTGAGTTCAGTCCATAAGAAATAGGTGTCGGATCGTTAGCTTTCTTGATTGAATTATAATATGCTTCCACTTCCGCTTGCGTCACGCCTTCTCCATAAAGATTGTTGGCGGAAGTGGCTATAACGTCCTGTGTGCCGTCCTGGTTAACACGCTTGGGCATAACGGCAGGATCAAAAATCACGGGCAAGAGAACGCTCATCATCTGTTCGCGTGTCTGTCCCGGGTTTAACGGGAGGCAGCAGTTATGAAGTTTTGCCACCTGCTCTTCAAGGAATGCCTGTGAAAATTCAGGTTGGAACTTATCGGTAGAGTAATGATGGTGAATGCCATTGCCGAACCATACCTGCTTAAGGTATTTTTCAAAAGCCTTGAAATCTTTTGAATTGCGGTCTCCGTTATATTTGGTGTAAACCTTTTCAAGGAGTTGACGTATCTGCAGATTGTAGCGACCGTTCTGATCCCAGATAATGTCCCTGCCCATCTGCGCTGCCTGCGACAGATAGTAGAGCATTTTTTTCTGCTCAAGTGTCAGACGGGAATACTCAGGAACTTCATAGCGAAGCACCTCAATATCGGCGAAGCGGTCTACCTTAAACTGGAAATCTTTGTTTTCTACGGCATTGGCACCGGCTGAAGCCATGGTGGCAATCATTAATGTCGGAAGAATCTTTTTCATGTGTATTCGTGTTTGGTTTTAAGCTTTTGAGCTTTTGAGCTTTATTCTACATATAGCACCAGACCTTTGAGATATTCACCCTCCGGGTGAGAGATATCTACCGGATGGTCGGCAGGTTGGGTTAGTTGATGAAGGATGCGCACCTTGCGTCCTGATTTGGCAGCGGCAGTGAAGACTGCCATGCGGAACATATCCTTTGTAATCGCTTGCGAACAAGAGAATGTGAATAGTACGCCTCCGCTTTTGATTTTTTCAAAGGCTCGCGCATTGAGTTTGCGATAACCGATCAACCCGTTTTTGATTGCACCGCGATGTTTTGCGAATGCAGGGGGATCAAGGATGATCAGGTCATATTTGTCACTTTCCATATCGGAAAGGAATTTGAATGCGTCCACATCGTGAGTGCGGTGGCGGCTGTCGTCCGGGAAGTTGAGTGCGATATTGGCATCGGTAAGCGCCACGGCTTTAGATGACGAATCGACAGAGTCTACGCTCAATGCCCCGCCCCGCATGGCGTATACGGAAAATCCTCCAGTGTAACAGAACATATTGAGCACATGCCTGCCTTTTGAGTAACTCTCAAGCAATTTGCGGTTTTCGCGTTGGTCAACGAAGAATCCGGTCTTCTGTCCTTTGAGCCAGTCTATATTGAATTGAAGTCCGTTTTCCAATGCTATATTGCCATCGTAGTTGCCGATAAGATATTCATTATCCGGATCAAGGTGTGCCTTGTAGGGAAGAGTGGTATCGCTCTTGTAATATACGTTGCGGATGCGGGCGTCGGGAAGCATGGTGAGTGCTTCTGCTATTTTATGACGTGCGAAATGCATTCCCGGCGAATGTGCCTGCATTACGGCTGTGTCGCCATATATGTCTATCACAAGTCCCGGAAGGAAATCACCCTCTCCATGCACCAGGCGGAAACAAGTGTTGTCATCGCGGATGAGTCCGAGTGCCTTGCGCAGTGTGAAAGCAGAAGTTAAACGACGACTGAAAAAATCATCAGATATATGGTCGACTCCAAATTCAAGTATCCTGACGGCAATGCTGCCGATCTGATAGTGTCCCGCTCCCAATATGTTTCCTTTGGCATCGGTGACACACACCTCGTCACCCTCTTCAAGTTCGGGAGGAAGGGAGGCTATGGCTCCTGAAAACACCCAAGGGTGATGGCGTAGGATGGATTCCTCCTTGCCGTTTCTTAATTTTATTTCTTTTTTCATTTTATTCAAATTTAATGGCTTAGGTTATTTGAAAAGCCTTATAATATCCATTCCGTTGGCATAAACAAGGAGGAAGATAAGGAGTATCATGCCTGTGATCTGGGCACGTTCCATAAACTTCTCACTTGGAGGACGTCGGAATATTACTTCGTAAATAAGGAACATCACATGTCCGCCGTCGAGAGCCGGAATGGGAAGTATGTTCATGAATGCGAGTGCCACCGAAAGGAATGCCGCAATGTTCCAGAATGCTATCCAGTTCCATTTTTCCGGGAAGATGGAACCGATTGCTCCAAATCCACCGATACTGTTGGCTCCTTCTTTGGTGAAGACCATTTTCATAGACTTGGCATATGAAGTGAGCTTTTCTGTTCCCATTTCTATTCCTCTCGGGATAGACTGGAATATGTTGTATCGTATGTCTTTTGTGTTGAAGAAAGCGGAAGGATTGATTTCAAGACCGACTCCCATTTTTGAGTTGCCCGACAATTTTACCGATTTAACCAAAGTGTCGACACGTGCTTCGGAACGGCGCAAGATCGTGAAATCCACAGTCTGGTTGTCATGTCCCGGAAGAGTGCGGAAGAAATCATCAAGAGACGGGGTGGCGATAGTGTCTATTGCGATGAACTCATCTCCTTTCTCGATACCGGCTTTTGCCGCACCTTCACCGGGTGTTACCTGGGTGATGCGCGTAGGCATGCGATATGTGAAGAAGTTGACCGTTGCCGTGTCGCTCTTGGCTTCATTCTCAAGGGCAAAGATGAACTTCTCGGGTATAGTGATGTTGACTGTGTCTTTCCCGTCGCGAAGCACTGTTACCTCTTTTGCCTGTATCATTTTTATACGTGCCTCTACCGGATTCTCAAGTTTTTCACCGTCTGCCGTCAGCGGAATGTCTCCATTGTGAAATCCTGCCTTGCGGGCGGCTCCTGAATATGTGAATCCCATTTTGGCATCCTGCACCGGTACGTATTTCTCACCGGTTGCATACACGAGTCCTGCATATATCACGATTGCGAGAAGGAAATTGAAAAGCACGCCGGCAATCATGATCAATAGTCTTTGCCATGCCGGTTTTGAGCGAAATTCCCATTTCTGTGCCGGTTTTTTCATCTGCTCGGTATCCATTGATTCGTCGATCATTCCGGCTATCTTGCAATAACCTCCGAGCGGCAACCAGCCTATGCCATATTCAGTATCGCCCCAGAATGAAGATTTTTTCTTTTGACCTGACTCTGCATCTGATTCATCGGAAGGTGCTCCCTTAAATCTTTTGGTTTTGCCGAAACCGCCGAAATAACGTTTGGGTTTCCATTTGAACAGTTCGGTCCAAGGATCGAAGAATATGTAGAATTTTTCAACTCTTACGCCGAATATACGGGCGAAGAAAAAGTGACCAAATTCATGAATAATAACGAGAATTGCGAACGCAAGTATAAGCTGGACAGCTTTTATAAGAAATGTCTCCAAGTTCTTTATTTTTTAATTCGTGAATGTATTGTTTTTTAGAGCTTCTTCCGCACGTGCACGCGCTTCAGTATTGCTTTCTATGAGGTCGGAGAGGTATATGTCTGTTATCAGAGGGGTCTTGTTCATGACGTGGCTCACCAATCGCGGAATATCCATGAAGCGTATCTTGCCTTCGAGGAATGCGGCAACAGCCACTTCATTTGCCGCGTTGAGGATGCAAGGCATGTTACCTCCTGTGGCAATGGCATCGAATGCATATTGAAGAAGTGGAAATCTGGACATGTCGGGAGCTTCGAATGTCAGGTTTGAATATTGTGCGAGCTCCAATGGCTTGCGGCTGCTCGTAAGCCTTTCGGGATAGCTCAGCGCGTAGCGTATGGGCAGATGCATGTCAGGCACCCCCAACTGTGCTTTTACGGAACCGTCGATAAATTCCACCATTGAATGCACGATAGATTGCGGATGGACAGCGATCTCTATCTGTTCGGGAGGACAGTCGAAAAGCCATCTTGCCTCGATCATCTCGAATCCTTTGTTCATCATTGAAGCGGAATCGATGGTTACTTTAGCTCCCATGTCCCAATTGGGGTGATTAAGGGCGTCTTCAACCGTTACGTCTTCGAGTTGTCTGATAGTTTTTGTGCGGAACGGTCCGCCACTTGCTGTCAATATAATTTTAGCGATACTATCGTGGTTTTCCCCGACAAGGCATTGGAATATGGCGGAATGCTCACTGTCTACAGGTATTATCCTTGAATTGGATTTGCTTATGAGCGAAGTTATCACCTCGCCTGCGACAACAAGAGTTTCCTTATTTGCCAATGCTATGACTTTCCCTGCTTCAATTGCCTTCACTGTGGGTATTAAGCCGCTGTAGCCAACCATTGCGGTCACAACTATGTCTACTTCCGGGATTGCCGCCGCATGCGCTATCGCCTCGGCACCGCATTCAATTCGGATAGGGAGGTCATGCAGCGCGTCTCGGAGCTGAGGAAGGAACCGTTCGTTGGCTATGACAACTTGTTTCGGCATGAATTTACGCGCTTGCGCGGCGAGTAGTTCCCAGTTGCTTGCCGCTGTCAGCACGGTTGCCTGGAAATGCTCGGGATGTTCATCTATTATGTCAAGCGTCTGGGTGCCGATTGATCCGGTGGAACCAAGGATCGCTATGTTTTTTTTAGTTATATCCATTTTCATGTAAAGAAGCTGTTACCACTGTTTTTTATCTGCCTCTCGGAGCCTCAAAAGGGGCGTCTTTTATAATTGTGGATGCAGGATTTCCTATATAATCGTAAGGAATGAGCGGCAAACCATTGTGCCACATCATTACTTCAACATACCTTCTTCCTTTGGCATCCGGTTTTGGACCCATGGCAAGCATCTGCCCGGCAAGTATCGCGTCGCCCGCCGATACCATAGGAGAACCTAACCTTGCTATGCGTGTCACGAAACCTTTGGCATGCTGGATTATGACTACATATCCACCCTCTGCCGCGGAATAATATGATGCAAGGATAGAGCCGTCTGCAACGCTTTTCACGGCTTCGTCGGGAGGCAATATCACAATTGCCTTTTCTTCAGACCTGGATGCAGACGTGAAAACACCGCTGTCGCTCAATGATGAGAACATCATCCCGTCGGCGGCGAGAGGGGCAATCACAGATATGTTGAAACGTTCACGCTCCTCCATGGCATTCACGAACTTGCGTTCCAAAGGTGAGGGTGGCAGGAGAGAGTCCGGTGATAATTCCCGTATGTTTGCAGTCATTACCAGAGAGTCTGGAGTAGGGGTGCGTTCAGTATCGAAAGCTTTTAATATGTTGTCAAGATAAGTTTGGTTTTGTTCGTAAACACCGAGGATAGAGTCAAGTCTCAGAATATTGTCTTCGGAAGCGGACCGTTCTGATTGTTTCATATATCCCGGTAATAAGGTGCGTAACGGGGTTATCATTACGATCGCTCCCGAGAGGACAATCATAATGATCAATACCGCTCCTGCTGCCGTCCATAAAGACAGGGGTGACAGGGAGATGTCTGCCAGATTTTCGAGTCTGGATTCATCTTCGATGCGTATGCGATATTTGGGGTGACGCTTCATGAAAAAAACAGTATCGCGAATTTAGCGAAAATTAGTGAGATGATAAGGCATCGGGAGGAATTTTTTACAATATTATCATTAAAATTGACTTTGATGAGCAAACAAAAAAAATCATTGCAGTGTTAGATATATAAAAATTGCAAAAAACAATTTAGAAAGTTTTAAAAATTACTTATCTTAAATTAATATTTTATGAAAACAAGAAATCTTTACTACGCTATCGCGCTTTTTGCCGGAACAGCGGCTTATTGCGCTCCCGCAAATGCACAGGATGTTTTCGTAGATGAGGCTACCACGGTAACCGAATTCACATGTGACAACACTACACGCTATTTCTCTAACTGGCGCAACAATTGGTTTATCGAGGTGGAGGCAGGTATCAACCAGCCTTTCGTTGAGCGAGGCAATGCCAAGACTCCCGGTGATAATGTAAGCCGTCATAAGATGACTCTTACTTATGGTCTCGGTTTCGGTCGTTGGGTGTCTCCATATATCGGATTTCGTATCAAGGCACTTGGTGGTGCATTGCATTGGGATAACCCGATGGAGCCCGATCTTAAGAATGGTTGGAGCCGTGCGAAACACGTCAACCTTCAGGCTGAGTTCATGTGGGATATGTTCAATTCACTTGGTGGCGTGAATGACAACCGTGTGTTCTCTATAATTCCTTTCGTAGGTGTCGGTGGTGATGCGACATGGGATTTCCGCAATGCACAAGGTGGAGAACCAGCCGGAACTAATGTGTATAACCGTCACAACAAACCAAAAAGCGTGGCATGGTCGCTTCCTGTATCTGCAGGTCTGCAGTTCCGCTTCCGTCTTTGTGAATATGTAGATTTCTTTGCAGAAGCACGTGCTTCTTTCTATGCTGACACATGGAACAACAGCGTGCATGGCAATTCAATCGATGCCAACGTAGCGGTTCTCGGCGGTTTCAATTTCAATATCGGCGGACGTCAGTTCAACACATTCAACCAGTGTGCATATGTTTCTCAGATCGCAGCCCTTAACGGACAGGTGAATGATCTCCGTGCTCAGCTTCTTGCATGTGGCGAAGAGGTAGCGGCGCTTCAGGCTCAGCTTCCTTGTCCCGAACCGGTTCAGAAAGATTGTGTGGACGCTCCCCTTATGAC
>CAMYSW010000093.1:0-8643 GCA_947297425.1 uncultured Porphyromonadaceae bacterium | reverse complement strand
ATGAGGAGATAGGTCGACTAAAAGAACGAAATGCTCAACTCCAACATCGAAATTCAGAACTTGAAACAGAATTATCCCGGGGGTTGCAATCTCAAACCGACTCGCGGGAGTTTACCCCTCAATACGAATCACAAAAGGTCTAATCCAAGACTTGCCACCTTTCTGTTTGAACTGAACCGACCCCAAAAGGCCGTTTTTGTTAGTGTTTTTTCTATTTTTCAACGACCTAAACGAGGTAAACGGCGATTAAAATGCAATGTATCAATATATTACACGGTAAATAATTGTGTATTTTATGCCGTTTTTCGTGGTATTAAAGGGGGGTGTATCTTTGAAATTCGCCCGATTTTTAAGCAAATTTTGTCCTTATAGGGGAGCGAACACGGAAAAAAGTGGTATCGTAAACTATGCCCAACACTATGCGCAAGGCTATGCCCAACAAGATTTTTTGACAATTTGAGCACTGAACGACGGGTGCAATTCCGGGGCGTGAATTTTTCTGAGGAGGAGCGGTCAAACGGTATTTAATCGGTGTTCAAAGGCCGCTCAAACGGCGATTAACAGCCTCGGCGCGGTGGTGATGCCGTAGCCGCCCCGACAGCTGCCACACAACGCCCGCAAATGGCTCAATTTCCGCGTGTTTAGCCGCGCTCTGACCTCTCTATCATCGCACCGATTTGCGCCCGCCACAAGCCACGCCACGCGCCCTATGCAGCCGAACACACAAAAAGAAAGGCCGCGCTACAAGCACGACCGCAGTCAATCCAACCTCAATCACAATTTCACCCCCGACAACCACCCCCGAAATCCAAGCAAAATCCAAGCAAATGTACTTTTCGTTTTTTCAAGGGGTCACGCCCATATCGGGGTTAACTCGCTGACATTGCGAGGCTTCCGAGCCAATTGCCGTCACTCAACATTGCACGTTTCGTTTTTCCGCCCATAGTGGTGGTGACTTCTTCTAAAGCACGCACCCGTGAGACTCCGATTGCAATGTCTGAGATCACGGCTTCGCAAATAGAAGCAAAGCTTGGAAATAAGGAATTTCCTGAGATTCTCAAGACTACGCCCGGTGTGTGGGCAACCCCGGAAGGTGGTGGTTATGGAGATGCAAAAATCAATATGCGCGGTTTCAAGGCTCCTAACGTGGCGGTTCTTGTAAACGGTATCCCGATGAACGACATGGAATGGGGTGGTATATATTGGTCTAACTTCGCCGGTCTCGGAGGTGTTACAACGAGTATGCAGACTCAGCGAGGTCTTGGTGCCGCTATCATCTCCTCTCCATCTATCGGTGGCACGATAAATATATCTACCAAAGGTCTTGATGCCAAGCGAGGAGGTTCTATATGGTATGGAATGGGCAATAACAGCCTTAACGACGTTGGTTTCAACGTGTCGACAGGTCTGATGAAAAATGGTTGGGCAATCAGTGTGCTCGGTAGCCGTAAGTGGGGAGAAGGATACATTCAGGGAACGCAGTTCGAGGCATGGAACTATTTTGTGAATGTCTCCAAAAAGATAGGCAATGATCATCAGTTGTCGCTTACTGCGTTCGGTTCACCTCAATGGCACAACCAGCGAAACATGGTTTATGGCACTTTGTCTATAGAGAATTGGCAGAAAGCAAAGGAATATATGAATGGTGAGAGCATGTATCGCTATAACCCTCAATATGGTTTCGATAACGAGGGGCGCCAGCGCACTGCTTATCGCAATCAGTATCATAAGCCAATCATATCGCTCAATCATATCTGGCAGATCAACGAACGCTCGTCGCTCTCTTCTGCACTTTATGTGTCTCTTGCCTCCGGTGGCGGTTATGCCGGGCAGGGACGTACATCTGAATATAGAGGATATTGGAGAGGTGCGGAAAATGGTGCCATAACCACAAAATTCCGTCGTCCTGACGGCACATTCGACTATGGTGCCATACAGGATCTAAACGCTGCATCCACAACCGGTTCTGAGATGGTTATGTCGCAGAGTGTGAATAGTCATGAATGGTACGGACTCGTCTCTACTTATAAGAATGAGATTATTCCTAATAAACTTAATCTTACAGGAGGTGTTGATGTCAGATATTATGTAGGTCATCATAAGAATGTCATAAACGACCTTTATTCCGGATTGTATTACATGGATGATACAGACAGGAAGAGCGTGAAACCGGAGAATAATTATCTTGCTAAGGATCCAAACTGGAAATATGAAAAATTAGGTATCGGAGATGTAGTTTACCGTAACTATGATGGATTCACGCATCAGGAAGGCGTATACGGTCAGGGTGAATACAAGATGCTTGACGGTGCTGTCACAACTTTCCTCGCTGGTTCTGTCAATGTTACAAGCTACCGGAAGAAGGATATGTTCTATTATGACGAGGAGCACGGAACTACACCTTGGAAATCGTTCTTCGGCGGCACAGTCAAGGGAGGTGCCAACTGGAATATCGACAGGCATAACAATATATTCGTAAATGGAGGCTATATCTCCAAGGCTCCTTTCTTGTCGCGAGGTGTATTCCTAAACCCGGAAACGAGCAATGCCATCAATCCGAATCCCAAGAATGAAAAAATCGGTTCGTTTGAACTTGGCTACGGCTTCCATTCTCCGGCATTTTCAATGACGCTTAACGGATATTACACAAAATGGATGGACCGTTGCGACCGTGACACCCAGAAGCGAGGTCAGTTCAAGGGTGGAGCATTGGATGGCGAATGGTTCTCCATGAGCCTTGAGAATGTTTCGGCACAACATATCGGTGTGGAATTTGATTTCACTTATATCCCCGTGCGTTGGATGGAAATCACAGGTATGTTCTCATGGGGTGACTGGAAATGGATGAATAATCCCAAGGGATATTATTATAATGAGCAGGGGCAACCTCTTGCCGATCTTACAACAGGTGCGATTGCTTCAGATGTGAATGCTCCCGACCATGTGTGGAGTATTCTGAATCAAAAGAATCACAAAGTCTGCGGATCTGCACAGACCACAGGTGCGCTTGGCGTGACATTCAAACCGTTCAAAGGTTTCAGGGTTGGTGCGGACTGGACATTCAGTGCCCGCAATTTTTCCGATTACTATCTTGATGCATCAAGCAGCCTTGTGCAGAATGGTGAAATCACGCTCGCCGATCCATGGAGGATTCCATGGGGCAACGAGCTTGACCTATCTGCAAGTTATAGCTTCAAAATCGGTGGCTTAAGGGCGACTCTCTATGGTAATGTCTACAATCTCTTGAACTATTTCTATGTAAAGGACGCGCAGACTCCTTTCAACGAGAATGGAACTTGGAGTAATGCCACATATGCCGTTTATTCGTTCGGCAGGACATTCTCACTGAAATTAAAAATCAATTTCTAATCGAATATCGTAATGAATACAAATATAAAGAATGCACTTCTTGTAGGAGCGGCAGCTCTGGGAATGGTGTCCTGCAGCGAGAACAGCTGGAACAACCATCTTGACGGCTTCGAGGAGGGACCGCAGTTCTCTAATGTCCAGACAATGGACTATACCCTCACTGATGCAGACTATGAGAACATCGCGAAAAATTCTGCGAATAAAACAAAGGCTGAAGCGGCAGGCTTATCCAATGAGCTTTCTGCCGTAGGAAAATTATATTATCTTAACGGGCAGATAACGCCTGCTGATTATATTCCCAATTATTTGGCTGACAGCAATTTTAAATATTTCACATTGTCAGAGGGATCTGCAATTAACATAACTTATAAAATTGCAAAAAATCTTCCTGAAGAGATGGTGAATATGAATGCTGCAGCTTCATATTCAGTGACAAAAGAGGATTATCAACAGGCATATGGCAGCGAAGAGGACTATGCTGAAAGTTTTTCTCCATTGGCACCTGCATCCGGTAATATTCCACGCATCTTGAAATCTAAATTTCCTGATGCGGAGTCCGGAAACTATGTCATGGTGAATTATAATAATTCTGAGACATCCCCCGTGTTCAGTCCGTCGGAAAACAAGTTTGAGATGAGCGATGTTCTGAAGGATGCTAAAGTGGGCGATGACCTGACGGTTAACGGCATCGTTACAGGTGTTTGCGCAAGAGGCTTTATATTTACGGATAAGAGCGCCTCTGTGCTGATTTATCTTGGTAGCGCTTATGACGGCAGTTATTCGATTGGAGACCAGCTTGAAGTGTCTGGAAAAGTGGCAGTCAACAATAATGGACTTCAGTTCGGAGACGATTGTATGATTAAGAAAGTAGGTCAGGAGAGCAGTGTTACTTATCCCGCACCCAAGGCATATACAGGATCGGAAATGGATGAAGCCATCCAGACTACTGAAAACTTTACGGCAGTTTATTGCAAAGTGACCGGTAAAGTTTCTGTATCTGGCAATTATTATAATTTGATAGTTGATGGGGCTACAACTTCTCAAGGAAGCTTCTATATGCTTACAGATGCTCAGAAAGCTATGCTTAAGGATGGGGAAACCTGTACAATCTATGGTTATTTCATGAGTATCTCTAAATCCGGGGGAGTTCCAAAATTCTTCAATATTCTCCTTACCGGAGTTGGGCAGCCTTCAAAATCGGCATCTGATGTTAAACGCCGAGTGGCAACTATCGCCAATACTGCTACAACTGCACTCTATCTCTATAACGGATCGGCATGGACAATGGCAAATGATGTTGCAGTGCTTCAGCCCGAAGATTACAAGCAGATGGGAGTTGCAGGAAACGCTCTTACTCCTGATCAGGCTCGGACTATGATACCGTTGTTCCTTTCTAAGAATTATCCCTATGCTTCGGCAGACACAAAGAAATATGTTATATACGGATATAAAGATAGTGATGGCAATACATTCAGAAGCGTAGAATATACTTACAATGGCTCCGAATGGATTGATTCAATATCAGATGAGGGTGTGATCACGGAGACTAACCAGTTTGTTTATAAATCATCCGGATGGGTTATGGATCCCTCTATTGTGCTGGAACTTCCGCGAGGAAAGAATCAGGCAACAAGCATGTGGTTCTATCAGGCAGTTGTAGATTGGGTGAGTGCCAATGTTCCTGATTCTTCCTCGTGGGTTGACAGCTACGGAACCGGCGAATACTATTCCGGATGCTCGGCATATCAGGGTAATGTCAATATAAATTCCTCATATGCAACATTGCTTGGTTATTATCCTGGTGTAGATGCGGAGGAGCTGGTTGCCCTGATGAAGAAGCGTTTTGAGACAGAGACAGGACCCGGTGCTCTCTCGACACTATATCCGAACATGGCTCCGATAGGCGATCTTGAGCCAACTGTGACTGTTTCCTTCACGGCATGGACAGCCGGTGGTGTCAATAGCGAATACACCATTGTCTGGAAGTGTGTTTCCAAAGGTCAGTTTGAATTTGTTTCCTGCACTTGGAACGACTAAGTTGTTGAATTTTACTTATCCCCATAAAAAACGCTTCCATTTGGAAGCGTTTTTTATGGGGATAAGTAAAACCTTAATATTTACAGGAGGGCGGCGGAACGGCGGATGAATGCTGATAGCGCTTCCCCTTTGAGGAGACCGCTTTGCAGCAAGGCAAGATCTATTATCTGTTTCACGTTTGCCACGCCGGAAGCGTATCCCTTTATGATTTCTTCCTCTTTAGTGCGGTTCTTTCCGACTTCGGTTTCAAGTTCAGAAATCTGCTTGTTGATTGCATCTTTGTCAGCATTTTTGTCTTCAAGTTTTTTACGGAGGTCAGTTATCTGGGTGTTGAATGATTCCGTTTCTTCCCTGATTGGTTTGACTGCAGATTCAATATTTTCTTCCGCCCCTTTCAGGATGCGTTTAACCGCCGGTTGCTCCGTATTCAGAACCAATGAATACATATCCGGCATCTGACCATAGAAATTCATTCCCGGTTGCATTGCCGCCATATCTTTCATTCGGCGCATCATCTCATTCTGTGTGATTACGGCAGGCGCATCAGTTTCCGAAAGGGAATTGTATTCTACAATGAAATTCGTATCTTTCACCTCCGGCATCTGTGTGCGGAATATACTTGTGATCATGTCTGCCTGCAAGGGTGTGAGGTCAGCTTTTTTCTCGTCAGCCTTGGATATAAGACGCTCCGGTGTGTCTGAATCAACACGTACGAAACGAGTTTTTTCCAGTTTGCTTTCAAACATTCCTATGATGTGCTGGTCAAGCTGTCCGTCAAGCAACAGAACATTGTATCCTTTTTCCTCCGCACCTTGAATATATGCGTACTGTGCAGTCTTGTCGGATGAATACAGGTAGATTACCATATTCTCCTTATCAGTCTGAACGGCTTCTATGAGTGTGCGATATTCTTCAAGAGTATAGTAATTGCTGTTTACATCCTTCAGTAGGAAGAATTTCTTTGCTGATTCGAAGAATTTCTCATCTGTCAGCATGCCGTATTTGATGAATACTTCTATATCGTCCCATTTCTTCTCAAATTCCTTTCTGTCGTCCTTGAACATCTTGTCAAGTTTTTCGGCAACTTTCTTTGAGATATAAGATGATATCTTCTTGACTTGCTGATCGGCTTGAAGATAGCTGCGGCTTACATTCAATGGAATGTCGGGAGAGTCTATGACACCCTGCATAAGCATCATAAACTCAGGCACTACCCCTTCAACCTGATCTGTAACATAAACCTGGTTGCAATATAGCTGTATGCGGTTGCGCTGAATATCAATGTTATTCTTTATTTTGGGGAAGTACAATATGCCGGTCAGTGTGAACGGGTAGTCTACGTTCAGGTGGATCCAGAACATAGGGTCTTCTTCTCCCGGACGTAATTCGTGATAAAACTTAAGGTAATCCTCATCTTTCAATTCGGATGGTTTCCTTGTCCAAAGCGGTTCGGTTGCATTGATAACGCGGTCTTTGTCTGTGTCAACATATTTGCCGTCTTTCCATTCCTGTTCTTTTCCGCTGATGACGGGTACGGGGAGGAAACGGCAATATTTTTTGAGCAAAGTGTCGATACGGGATTGTTCAAGGAACTCCTTGTTGTCGTCATCTATATGAAGGATTATATCAGTGCCGCGTTCGCTCTTTTCTGTTTCCTTCATGTCATATTCAGGGCTTCCGTCGCAGCTCCATTCCACAGCCTTCGCTCCATCCTTATAAGACAAGGAGCGAATAACCACCTTCTTTGATACCATGAAAGCTGAATAAAACCCGAGACCGAAATGTCCTATAATCGAATTTGCGGTGTCCTTGTATTTCTCGAGAAACTCCTCTGCACCTGAGAATGCAATCTGGTTTATATACTTGTCAACGTCTTCTGCATCCATTCCGATACCGTGGTCAGAAATAGTAAGTGTCCCATTGTCCTTATCTATGGCTACTTTAACATTCATTTCTCCGAGATCGCCTTTAAACTCCCCGAAAGAAGAAAGCGTTTTCAACTTCTGGGTTGCGTCGATAGCGTTAGAAACGAGCTCGCGCAAGAAGATTTCATGATCGCTGTATAAGAATTTTTTGATAACGGGGAATATATTTTCAGTAGTTACCCCAATTTTTCCTGTTGCCATATCTTGGAATAATTAAAATATTGTAAAATTTGCATGAAAGTGCCCTGTAGCACTCCCGTTTCATAGTATAATCAAATTTCGTGCCATTTCATATTAAAGTTGCGGCTACTGTATAACAACCGATATGGAAGTTTGGTTATAAGTTATTCATAGCGCATTGTTTCGGCAGGGGATATTTTTGCCGCGAACCAGGAGGGGAGGATGAGACAAAGGTAGATGATGGCGATGGTGGCTATATTCAGGATCACTATGGAGGTCCAGCTTATTTCTACCGGAACGAAGTCTATGTAATATGATTCCGGGTCAAGATGTAGGAAATGCCATTTGTGTTGTGCCCAGAGCAGAGTGAGCATCAGGATATTTCCTATCGCCAGCCCTGCCAGTGCCACGCGGATTACAAGATATATGAAGACATGGCGCACGCTTTTTATGGTGGCTCCCATAGAGCGTATCAATCCGATAAAGTTTTTCTTGTCAAGTATGAGGATAAGCATCCCTGAAATAAGTGTGGCACAAGCTACGATGGTCATCAACACGAGCACTACGATCACGTTGGTGTCAAGCAGCGACAGCCAACGGAAATATCCCGCTCCCTGGTTGAGTGCATTGTCTGCATGATAATATTTATATAGCAGTCCTGAGGCGACAGCATCGTTGAGCGTTGCCGTCAATTGTGTGGAATTATTTTCAAGGTTATTGAAATCATCCGTGGTTATTGAGATTGAAGTGCCTTGAGTTGGGGATATTTCTCCAAGATTCTGTATCAATGGCAGGCTTCCATATATGATTACATTGTCGTAAGTGTCGAAGTGTGAATTGAATATGGCAGATATTTCAAGACGCCGGACGCGTATGGAGCCGGACATGAAATATGTGTCTATTTTATCTCCAGCCTTGAGATTCAATTGGTCGGCGGCACGTCGGGATATGACTATTTTCATGTCAGATCCTTCTTTTGAATAGTCGGGGAGTTGACCTTCCTCGATATTTGATGACAAGAAATCCTTTATTGCCTTACCGTCCATGCTTTTGAGGTAAACACCCTTGAAATAATCATGTGAATTAAAAATTGCCGGGATCGATGCTTCGAGAGAATAGAAGATTATAAAAA
>CAMYSW010000092.1:0-8651 GCA_947297425.1 uncultured Porphyromonadaceae bacterium | reverse complement strand
GAGGACGGCTATGGGGCATGTGCTGTTCAACGTGCTTGGCTCGTTGATAGTTCTTTGTCTTTTTCATCCTTTCTGTGAGCTTGTGGCAGACATAACCCGTGCATGCGACGGACTTAATCCGCTTCATATCAGTGAAGCGCAGGAGGCTGGAATGCGCGATACCACACTTTTTACGGAAAAAGGAGGGCTGACAGCGCGTGCTCAAAGCTGCATAGCTTTTGGTCTGGCAATGTTCCCGACGGTTTTCAATGCCTGCAATCTATTGGTTATGATATGGTTCACTAAACTCTATGTGAAGATTGTGTGCTGGATTATGCCTACGCGTCATAAAGATGAAGAGGAGGAATTTACGCTCAAATATATCGGACGCGGCATCTTGTCGGCATCGGAACTCAATATCACCCAAGCGCAGAAGGAGATCGTGCTATATGGTCAGCGTGTCGACAGGATGCTTGGTATGGCTCGCGATCTTATACACACTGATCCCAAGGATGACAAATATACCGAAATATATAGCCGTCTGGAGAAATATGAGGAGATTTCGGACAGGATGGAGATTGAAATCGGCAGCTATCTCAATAAGGTTGCTGAAGGGCGTTTGAGTCCGGAAGGTAAGATGAGGGTTTCGGGTATGTTGCGTATTATAAGCGAGATAGAATCCATTGCCGATGGATGTTTCAATGTTGCTAAGACGTTGCAGCGTAAGGTGCAGAATCATGTGGTCTTTGCAGAGCCTGTCATGCATGAGATCGATCAGATGTATGATATGGTTGACGATGCCATGAAGAATATGATCGGTTTGCTTGAGGAAATGGAGACTCCGGAAAGCTCGAAGGTGGTTGCCGCCTATAACAAGGAGAGGGAGATTAATAATTTCCGTAATAAATTGAGGGATGGCAATATATTCAGCATCAACAATAAGGAATATGATTATCAAGAGGGTATCTTCTTTATGGACCTTATAGGAGAGGCTGAGAAATTAGGAGATTATATGCTCAATGTTGTAGAGGGTGTGAAACACCAGTTCAAACCTGTGCTTAATTAGATGTTTTAACCATATAAGTAAGTGACACTTACTTGATAATCCAAATACTATGAATGTCCATAGATATTGCGTCATTATGTGCGGTGGAGTCGGGACACGTTTCTGGCCTTTCAGCCGTAGCGGTATGCCAAAGCAGTTTCTTGATTTTTTCGGCACAGGCCGTAGTCTGTTGCAGTTGACTGTAGACCGCATCCGTTCTGTTGTGGATCCATCAAGGATCATTCTTGTTACCAATAGTGCATATGCCTCGATAGTTCATGAACAGTTGCCTGATATAAAGGAAAGCAATATACTTCTTGAACCGGCTCGCCGCAATACGGCACCTTGCATATGCTGGGCGTCACATCATATAAAAGCTCTTGATCCGGAGGCTTCAATAGTTACGCTTCCTTCAGATCATCTTATTCTTAAGGAAGAGGTTTTCCGGAGAACTTTAGAAGAGGGATTCGAGTTTGTAGAGAAGGGAGACAGGTTGCTTACTTTGGGTATAAAGCCAACAAGTCCGGCAACCGGCTATGGATATATTCAGCGCGGACTCGAGGTGGATGATTGCTCCGGCATCTGTAAGGTGAAGTCGTTTACTGAGAAACCTAACCTTGAAATGGCTAAGGTGTTTATCTCGACCGGTGAATTTTTCTGGAATGCAGGGATCTTTTTCTGGAGAGTAGACAGCATACTCAATGCTTTTGACAGGTATGATCATGAGACGGCGGCCGTGTTCAATGCAGGTATAGGAGTGTATGGCACTCCCGGAGAAATGAATTTCATTGATTCATCATTTCCCAATACCCCCTCCATCTCGATTGATTATGCGATAATGGAGAAGGCGGATAATGTCTATGTCAAGACCGCTGATCTCGGATGGAGCGACTTAGGATCATGGAAGGCTCTTTATGATGCCTCGCCAAGCAATTCTGAAGGAAACGTGACGCAAAATTGCAAGGTTATGACTTACGATTGTAAGGACACGATTTTTGCAGTGGGAAATGAGAAGATAGTGGTTGCTGCCGGGTTGGATAAATATATAGTCGCCGAGAACGATAATGCCATTTTGATTTTCCCGATCGGGGAGGAACAGCGTATCCGCAATATCGTAAACGATGTCCGTAGCCGTTTTGGTGAGGATTATGTATAAAAATATGTAATGGGATGTGATAAAATATTGCAATATAAGCAATAAAAAGTTATTTTTATAATTTAAAACGATACAAAAATGCAACGGACCATACCTTTGGGCATGGTCCGTTATTGTCTGTTTGAAAAAACTTTACTAACTTTGCGAGTATAAGGAAGCAGTTATTTGTTCCGGTAATATTCCGGGATGAGCTTATCTGAACTTGTCTTTTTGAGTCTTGGTAAGTTCAGGTGCAGAGATCAAATTTTAAATCATAATCAAGTAGTTTCAACAGGCAATGACAAGCGACTTGTTTAAAAGATATGTGTGGTTGATAGATGTTGTCAACCAGGCAGGTAGACTAACCTACGAAGAGATTTCTAACTTATGGGAAGCGTCACCGCTCAATGAAGATCATTCTCAATTGGCATTACGCACGTTTCATAACCATAGGGAAGTGGTTGAGAATCTTTTCGGAATACGGATTGCGTGCAACCGTAGGGGTGGCAACTATTATTATCTTGTAGAAAACGATCATTCAAAGCATTCGACGAAACTTAAAATATGGATGTTGCAGACATTGAGCAATTCACATGCGCTTGACTCCGTCTCAAATGCTCAAGGGAGAGTGCTCGTCAATGTCAATCCAGACGAGAAGTTTGGTCTTGCGGCCGCTATAGAGGCGATTGAACTGAACGTATGTGTCAGGGTGCTAAATTCCGTGCCGATGACGGCAGAGCGTCTCACGGAGTTTGTAGTGGAGCCTTACTGTGTGAGGTTTTGGGGAAATTCGTGGTTTCTTCTTGCCCGCAGGCATGAAAGTGGGGAAATGCTCGTGTTCGATCTCTCAAGAGTGTTGAATCTTGAAATCACCGATATCAAATTCAAATATGATGAAAGTTTCCAGCCTGTGAGGTTTTTCCAGAACTATTACGGAATGGATGTTGATCCGGATTTGTCTCCGGTCACTGTCCGGCTTCGTATTGGCGACGGCACCCGCGATCTTATACGCACCCAATTGCTTCATGATTCTCAGAAAGAGGTTATGGCAGATTTTGATGCCTCCATATTTGAATATCATCTCGTGCCGGGAGACGAGTTTAAGAGAAGGATACTGCTGATGGGAGATGACGCGGAGGTGGTGAGTCCGCAGGAGTTGCGTAATGAAATGGTGGAGACCATACGGCGCATGTCCGAGAAATATGCAAGATAAAATCGTCTTGTATGTGAATTAAGGTTCGAATTAGATAAATACAATATTAAACAAGTTCAATTGAATCAATAGAATGTCTGATATTTTCATATCAGACATTTTTTTTGTATTTTCGTAGCATAAGTCTAAGTTGCTACTGAAAGTATGTATATAAATTATAAAAAAGTGATAAATTGTTTATTCTGTTCAGGTCTCCGCATTATGGCATTTATTCTTCCTGTCTTTTTATTTTGGGGATGCATTAAGAATGAAGTGAAAGTTGATTTCCAATTGCCGGAGAATGTGAATGATGCTTATAAATTGACCTATTATGCCTCGGATCAGGAGAAAGGATGGTTTGTGGAAACTGTGGCTGCTGTGCAGAGGGGTAAAGTTGAAGTAGTCTTGGCAACAAAACTTCCCACAATTGTCTATATAATGGAATCCGGCTCTATGCCGCGTGCCGCTTTTTATGCCGAGAGGGGAGATAAAATAGAAATCTCGGGAGACAGCAATGATCCTTTGTCCTGGAATATATCCGGGAATGATCTGACGGAAGAATGGAGCAAATGGAGGGTGGCAAACCGGACTGCGCTCGCCTCCGGTGAGTATCCTAAAATAAACAAGGCGGTGGGGGAATATGTAAAATCTAATCCTGGAAACCCCCTTTCAACAATCCTTTTATTGGTTTATTATGATCGGAGGAGTGATGACTCCGGATTCCTTAAGCTGTGGAAATTGCTAAAAGAGAAGGCTCTTGAGCCGAAGTGGATGCAGCTTGTGAGCCGTTCGGATATTATTAGGGAGTCGCCTCTTTCCCCTCAAAAAATAGGTTCTTTGATTTTACACACCTACGGAAACGGGGTTGATACTCTCATGATGGGTAATAAGCCGGTTTTGATGTTTTTTTGGCGAGGTAACGATGATAAACGTAAAGAAGGTATAGACATGATAAAAGGGCTTGTTAAAGCGTTTCCGGACTCAGCTTCGCGTATTATCGCGGATATATCCTTTGATCCCGATTCGATAGGATGGCAGTCGGCTGTGCGAAAGGATTCATTATCGAAGGTGGTAAGGGGATGGAATTTCCATGGAGAGACGGATTCCCTGATGATAAGGTCCGGAGTTGAACGGACACCTTGGTTTATAGTGTTTGATTCTAAGGGAAAGGAAGTTTATGCCGGAGACGATCATGAAAAAGCGGATAAGAAGTTTCGCAATTTGTTGAAAACACCATAAGCTATGTTGACAAAAGTATATTCCGGTGCCATTACCGGCATTGATGCATTTCCCGTGACTATAGAGACAGTGGTCACCAAAGGTATTGGATTTTCCATTGTTGGCATGGCTGATCAGGCAGTCAGGGAAAGCTATCAGCGCATGGCTGCTGCATTGCAGTATTCCGGATTCTCTTTTCCCCATTTCCGAATCACTGTTAACCTTTCCCCTGCCGATGTCAGGAAGGAGGGTGCGTCGTTCGATCTTCCTATTGCCATAGGTCTTCTTACAGCATCCGAGATGATTAAGTGTGATAATCTCGGTGATTACATGATGATGGGAGAGCTTAGTCTTGATGGCTCCGTGCTGCCGGTTAAAGGAGCTCTTCCAATGGCTATAAAGGCTCGAGAGATGGGCTTCAGTAAACTCATTGTGCCGGAAGCGAATGTCACGGAGGCGGCAGTGGTGAATAAGATAGATGTCTATGGCGTTAGCAATCTTGCGCAGGTTGCGGCTCTGCTTACCGGAGCAGAACAGATGGAGCCGGTGAAAATAAATACTCGTGAATTGTTTTCACGTGAGTTTGAGGAATTTGATTTCGACTTCTCTGAAGTCAAAGGTCAGGAGACGGTTAAACGGGCATTCGAGGTTGCATGTGCCGGCGGTCACAACATATTGATGGTCGGACCTCCCGGAGCAGGAAAGTCCATGATGGCTAAGCGCCTTCCGTCGATACTGCCACCCTTGAGTATGGCGGAAGCGTTGGAGACAACGAAAATACATTCCGTTGCGGGTAAACTGTCCAGGGGATCTATGCTCATGACCACACGCCCTTTCCGGACACCGCATCATACCGTTTCTCCGGTAGCGCTTGTCGGAGGTGGTGCCAATCCGATGCCTGGCGAGATATCGTTGGCTCATAATGGGGTTCTTTTTCTTGATGAGTTCCCTGAATTTCCACGCCACGTATTGGAAGTGATGCGTCAGCCTATAGAAGATCGGGTAATAACAGTGGCGCGGGCTAAGTATACTGTCAACTATCCTGCGAGTTTTATGCTCGTGGCTTCAATGAATCCTTGTCCATGCGGATATTATGGACACCCTTCGAAGCCATGCACATGCACCCCGGGGCAGGTGAGTAAATATATGAACAAGATTTCCGGTCCTCTTCTTGACCGGATAGATATACAGGTCGAGATAGAGCCGGTAGCGTTCGATGACATGGCTGACAAGGCTCCGGCAGAGAGTTCGGGGGCAATACGAGAACGCGTGATGCGTGCGCGTGCGGTGCAACAGGAGCGATATAAGACCCTTCCCGGAGTGCATTGCAACGCCCAGATGAACTCCAGGCTGCTTCATGAATATGCATGGCCGGATGCCGAAGGGCTTGCCAAACTTAAAGAGCGCATGACGCGTCTTAACATGTCTGCACGGGCATTCGACCGGATTCTGCGGGTCGCGCGTACCATTGCCGACCTTGACGCTTCGCCGCATGTCGAATCCCGCCACATCGCTGAAGCCATAGGCTACCGCTCCCTCGACCGCGCCTCATACGGCCGTACCTTCTGATTTCTCCTCGCTTGCCTTCTTTCGCACTTTTCGCTGAAGCTCAAAGCTCAAACAAAAATTGAGATGCAATTAAAATGAGGATAATGAGATTGCGAATACATGGTGAGATATCGAATAAATAAAGGATAAGGAATGAGATAATGATGAGATATCGAATAAATAAAGAATAATGATGAGATAATGAATGGCTTTATTAAGATGTTTTGTTGGAGTTCCGAGCTTTAGCGAGGTTGGAGATAGCGAGGTTAGAGATGAAAATGAAAATTAATGATAGGAATTAAAGAATTATGAAGCATCATTATAGGGCGAAATGGCATGATTATAGATCAAGGTGCATATATCTCATCACTCTGATGAAGCGTCCGGAGGTGCCTCCTTTCGGATATTTAGCGGGTGATTGTTCGATCAGGTGGGGAAATCCCGGTTGTGTTTACGTCAGAAGCTCAATGATTGGTGATGCTGTTAAAAGGGGATTGAGGGAGATAGGGAGCGTAGATCGCGCTTTTAAGATTTTGCAATATGCTCTGATGCCGGATCATTTGCATATAATTCTTTTTGTGGAAAGGCAGATTGATGATATTCTCGGGCGTAAACTTGCCGCTTTTAAGGTTATGGTAAATAAATTTGCCGGTATTGATAGCATCTTTGAAAAGGGGTTTGACGATCAGATTTTGAAAACTAACAGAAAACTTGAAGTGATATATGATTATCTGCGTCAGAATCCACACCGTCTTGCTGTCAGGAGACGCTTTCCTGAATACTTTAGGAAAGTTAATGATTTGAGAATAGGAGGCAGGCTCTATCAGGCGTATGGTAATCTGTTGCTGCTGAGAAATCCGTTCATTGACGCTGTGATAATCCATAGGAGGTATACTTCTCGGGAGTGTGACAGATATCGTGAAGAATGGCTTCATACGGCTGTCAACGGAGGGGTGTTGGTGTCGGCATTCGTTAGTCCTTTGGAAAAAGATGTTCGCCGGGAGGCGGAAGAGGCAGGGGCTAAAATAATATTGATAACCGATAAGCCTTTCGGAGAACGAGAGAAACCTGCCAAGTCCGATTTTCAAAGATGTGAGCAAGGTAAGTTATTGATTTTGGTGCCTATGGATGATGATTTTCCCCGTGACAGATACCGTCATACATGTCTGGCAATGAATGCCCGTGCCGAAGAGATAGCGGGTCTTGCCGGTGCTAATAAAAGCAGATAGGGAGGGGTTATAAGAAAAATTAGGTTTTCATAAAGGTTTCAATCTATTCAATAATTGAAGTTGTTTAAACAACTTTACTGAATCAATTCAGTAAATGTGCTGTAAAAAATTAACAGCCCATAAACTTTTTCTTATTTAGAATCATTATAATTAAAGAGGATCGCTATATTTGCGGTCTCATTCCAAAATTATCCATATGTTGACATCAATATTGCTATTGACAGCGGTTTCCACTATGACCGCGTCTGAAATTCCTGCCGATACAGTAACGCTGCCTACCGTGGTGGCGGAGGCTCCTGCCAAGACAAATGTCACCCTCCTTCCATTGAATACGAATGTGGTGACTGAAGCGGTTATTGAAAAATCTGCGGAGACATCTTTGCTTCCGGTTCTTGTGAACAAGGTTCCCGGATTATTTGTGACAGAGCGTGGATTTGCCGGATACGGAGCATCGGGAGGCTCTGCGGGGACTGTGAATATACGAGGCGTCGGGCAAGGTAATAAAGTACTTTTCCTTATCGACGGGCAGCCGCAATGGGCTGGCGTGTTCGGTCATTCAATGCCCGACACTTACGTTACTAATGGCGTTGAGCGTGTTGAGATTGTTAAAGGTCCGGCATCGCTGATATATGGTTCAAATGCTATGGGTGGCTCTGTGAATATTATAACTCGGCGTCATCTACAGGATGGTTTCACCGGTCGTGCGCGTGCTGAGTTCGGATCGTTCACGACACAGAAGTTCGGTCTGACCACCGGCTATCGTAAAGGTAAGTTCGGTGTCACGCTTGCCGGTGCTCTCGACCGTTCCAATGGCTATCGGGAAAACAGTGAGTTCTGGAATGCCAATGAGTTCATGCAATTTCAATATAATCCTGTGGGAGAATGGGAGGTGGGAACCACGGTCGAATTGAACCAGACAAAAGCCAACAATCCCGGAACAGAACAGGCTCCGCTTGTGAGCATGTGGACAAAGGTGAATAGAGGCACGGCTTCCATATATGCCAAAGATAATTATGATATTGCCTCCGGTGGCGTGCAGGCGTTTATAAACTGGGGACGCAACTGGGTTGACGACGGTTATGCTCCGGGAGCTGCACCTACTGACTATATTTTCAATTCCACGGATTATAATATGGGCTTCACGCTCTATCAGACCCTTAACCTATGGAAAGGGAATGACCTTTCTGCCGGTGTCGATTTCATGCATTGGGGTGGTCATGTCTGGAATACAGGTAAGGATGACATATCTGCACGGACTTCGGAATTTAAGGGTAATGAGAACGAAATCGCAGGGTACCTGATGAT
>CAMYSW010000091.1:0-8674 GCA_947297425.1 uncultured Porphyromonadaceae bacterium | reverse complement strand
GTTCTGGGTTGTGGCTCACTATGACGCAGGTCAGGAAGGCTATCCTTTGGGCATGGCTAAGACTTCTATTCAGGGAGCTGCCTCAAACAGCTTCATGAGTAACGACATGGGTAAGACTTGGGTTCAGCTTTCAACTGCCCTTAAAGGCAGTATATACGAATCGCTGGCTGATACATTCGTATGGGGCGTAAAGGCGCGTTCACTCAATCCGGACTGGAGTGAGATGCTTGAGCTTGATCCGCTTTCCGGAACTGTAAAGAACGGAGAAACCCAGACTGTTACAGTGAAGGCAGACGGACGCAAGTTCGTGAATGGCGATTACAAGATGACTGTCAATATTTCTACCAATGAGAGCGAGAACAAATTGAAGAGCGTTCCTGTAACTATTGCAGTAAGTGGAAACGAACCTTCTGTTACAGTTCCCAAAGTTGTTGATTTTGGCAGCATGCTTACCGGTCAGAGCAAGACAATCGTTGTTGAAGTTTATAACAAGGGCTACGGATCTTTCCGCGGTTCCAAAAATTCGGCAGGTATATATGCTCAGAATATCATTTCAAGCTCAGAGCATTTCCAAGGTCCGAAATCTGTGCAAAGCGGTTTCCCTGCGCGTACTACTACAAAACTTGAACTAACCTACGCTCCCAAAGAAGCGGGATCTCATTCCGGCACCATAACATTCAAAGATGCAGATGGTCGTGAAGTCAAGATCCTTGTAAGGGGTGTCGCAACCGAACCCGCCAAGCTAACTGTGGATCCTGCTGTCGTGGAAGCGGGTATCCTTACACTCGGTGAAGAACCCAAAGAACTTTCGTTCAAGATTTCGAATACAGGTAAATATCCTCTTGAGTATGTGTTCCCGAAATTCTCAGATGAGACAATTGAGGGTGCTGCAAAACTTCACAAGTTCGGTTATACCGTTTCTTCAACTCTTGATGGCTACAATTCATTCGAATATGAAGCTGCGCCGGCTCTTGTGAATGCAGTGGATATAACATCCGGATTCAATGACAAGGCTTATATTTCAAAAGCGATTTCACTCGGATTCTCTTTCCCTTATTATGGAAAGAATTATGACAAGGTTTATGTAACTTCTTATGGAGGTTTGCTTTTCTCTCTAAGTGACTTGACGTTCAGGGCACCCCTTACGGAGACCTCCGTCAGCATCCAGGGCACAGGTCTGATATCTGCGTATGGAACACAGCTTCAGATGGGACCGGAATCAAAAGTTGAATATGCCTGGAAGGATGGCAACTTTATAGTGAACTTCTCCAATGTGCTTGCCGTTGTTTATGACACGGATTATGCTCCTGTATCTTTCCATATTTCACTTTCGCCCACCGGTGATATTGAAATTTTCTATGATGATTATGTGGCAGCAGACTTCTTCCAGCAGGGAAGCACGCTCTTCTGCGGAATTAATGATCCGGAATTGTCAGATCAGGTGACCGTAACTTCGGCAGACATTGCAGACTATTTCGGAAGTTTTGAACCGACTGCAGACAATCAGCGCTATAAAGAATTCGGTACCGGCACCGCTGTGAGGTTCGAAGCTCCCCAGACATTGTTTGTGCGCACGCTCGAACCGGCTTCCGGTCTTGTTGCCCCGGGCGAGTCTGTAGATGTGAAAGCTACTGTCAGCGTCAATTCTGAAATGAATGCCGGTGTTACCTTCAATAATCTCGCGATCGTAACCAATGACCCGGCTCCGGCAATTTCGGCAGTACGTTTCAACGCTTCTGTTAATGCCGAGGGTCTTGATGCCGATGCAGTTGTTGAGGATACGGAAGTTAACTTTGGTGAAGTGTTCCGCACTTCAGAGCTTCTGATTCCTGTGACCGTGCGCAATACAGGTCACAACGCACTTCTCGTGAATCTGCCTTTGTTTACGTCCGGCAAGATGACTGTTGCCAATGGTGATGCTTTCCCATATATGGTTAAACCGGGAAATTCAGTTGACGTTATGGTTGAAGTTCCTACTGCCGACGAGGGTGATATCAGTGATGTGATGACTATCAAAACCAATGTCAAGGATATTACTGTTAACGTCAGCGGTAAGGTGATCGGTTGTCCTGAGGCAGCCCTCACATTTGAGGAAATCACCGAGACAGTGGAAAGCGGCACTCCGTTGAGCAAAACTCTGGAGATTACAAACTCCGGTAACGAACCTCTCGTATATGCATTCACTCCGAATGTAGATGTGAAGGTGTCTGTTCCTGAGAGTAATGATTCAAAGGTGTCTTATGTGTATGGCGCTTCTGTAGACAAGGAGGCTGAATTTAAATGGGTTGACATTGTAAGTAACGGTCTTGGAGAGCAGAATGCATTCCGTTATTATAACAGTCATGACTTTATTGAGGTCGAACTTCCGTTTGAGTTCCCGTTCTATGGCAAGAAATACAGCAAGATGTACATATATAATACCGGATTCATTTCGTTCACGGAACGTCGCGATGATAAAATCTGGCCTGAACCCCCGGCTGAATTCCCCGAAGGGTCTGTATATAACAACATGCTTGCTCCCTATTGGGGACTCCATACAATGAACACGACCAAGACTGCGGGAACATACCATTATGTTACAGAAGACCGCGCTGTGGTTTCATTCATGGAATATGGCAACTCAATGAACAATGGCGTTTGCTTCCAGGTGATCCTTGAAAAGGATGGCTCATTCAAATTCCAATACGACAAGTTTGATGACAATTCCATTATCATGTCTCCGTTCGGCGTTGCCGGTATCTGTGACGAGACTTCAACAGAATCTGTAAAGCTTCCCGAACGCTTCATCGCCTTTGGCAATGCTGTAAGTTTCAACCCAGTGTTCACTAACACTGTTGCTCCGGGCGCTAAGCACGCAGTCAAGGTTGACGTGAATACAGATCGTATGGCAGGTGTTTACGAGTCTACTCTCGGATTGACTACCAACGTTCCATCCAAAGATAAGATCGCTATCCCTGTCAATGTTACCATTACTGGAGAAGCGAAGCCGGTGATCCCGGAAAGTGTTGAAATAGAGAATGTGCTCGGATATCGGAATACCGATTATACAGATCCTATCGTGCAGAATGGTTTCCCGTATGCTGCTTATTTCAACGTTGCAAACGAAGGGACCGCGATGTATACTCTCACCGGTGTTGAATATCAGTCTCCGATGTTGCAAGATCCTGACTTCCCGGAATGGGAAACCCCGGCGTTCATGTTGCTCGCAAAACTTCCGGCAATAGACATGTTGGGTAATCCTACCGGTTCTTATTCTTGGCAGATGATTGATCCGGGCTTATTCCAGCCTGCGGAAATCGGTAAGACTCCGATGGAGTTCGCAATGGCAATGACTCAATGTGAGTATTGGATGACCCCCGGTGTTTATGATGTTCCCGTAAAATTGACATATACTGCAGATCCTGTTTCCGGGAATCCTGTGACAAAGACTGTAAATGTTAAGTTCACGGTTACCAAGGCTCCGGTGATGTCGCTTGACAAGGAGGAGATCCGCATTGAAAACGCTACCGACGACCATGTTTCAGTTGAAACTCTCAAGATCGGCAATACCGGTGAATACAAACTTACATATTCACTCGTTCTCGATCCGACCGGAGTTGGCGAAACAGATGAAGACTTAGGTGGCGGTATTGCTCCCTGGCATGCTGAGAAGAATGAGAAATCAAGCTTTAATGCCGCTCCGTTTGCTTTGTATGAAGGCAAGTTTGGCAAGAAGCTTGTGCCTCATGCAGATGAAGAGATAAATATGTTCGACCTCCCGTCAAACTTCGATTATACCCAGGCTCTTTATCATGATGCTATGCCGGGATCTACAAGTGCATGGAATTATGGCGCGAATACGGAGTTTGATGTCTTCAAGACGTCCACTGCGTTCGTGGCTCCCAAGTCGGGTATCAACATTTCGCATATCTATATGCCGGTGCAGACTGAAGGACAGAGCAATGTGAACATCAAGCTTGAGCTTGTTGCCGGCAATGATCCCGAAGATGCTGAAGTTATCGGACGCGGTTCGTTTATTGCCAGTGCAGATCCTGCTAACCCGCAACAGGGACGCTTCTACGTTGTTCCTCTTGACCGTCCGGTTTATATGAATCCGAATGAAGAGTTCTGCCTTGTGGTTACTTATCCCGAAGGACTTCTTTCTCCATCTTTTATATGTAAGAAAGAGGAACCTGTTACCAATGGTCGCTACATGGCATGGACAGAGCAGGCCGGATGGTATGACGTTGCTGAACTTCTTGAACAGCAGATCGGTTCAGGCGGTTATATGAATACATGTCTTGAAACCACACCCGGTGAACCCTGGATCAAGCTCATTAATGAGACAACCGAGGGTGAAATTGCCGTAGCTGGTAATGTTGATGTTAAGGTTCAGGTGAATGCAGCAGCAGCTCGTCTTGAGAAAGGCAATAAGGCTGTGATCGTCATCAAGACCAACGATCCTAATATGCCGAAGGTTAACTTCCCGATACATCTTGACATGAATGCTTCTCCTGAAATCTCAGCTCCTGCTACAAAGGTTTACGCGAAAGAGGGAGAGACTACAACTGTTAAGGTTACGGTTTCCGATCCTGATTCAGACGATATGACAATCATGTTTGAAGACGCTTCCAAACTTGCATCTGTCAAGGATGTGGTTGCTGATGAGGCTGACACTGACGCAGCGGTGACTAAAGCTGAAGACGGTTCGTACAAAGTTACGGGTGCTTCACATCCTGTCACTGTAAATGTAGAGATCAAGCCTGACTTCGGAACTGCAGGCGCTTATAGCTTCAATGTTCTTGCCGCTGATGACAAGGGACATCGCTCCAGCGCTTCCGTAGCTTATGAAGTTGAGAAAGTGAATCGTGCTCCTATCGCGGTTGAAGGAAAAGAGGTAGAGGTTAAAGTTGGTGAACTCTCGGAGGTAACCGAATTTAGCGAGCTTTTCACAGATCCTGACGGCGATGATATGACTTACACATTCGAGTTCGCGGCAAATGATTTTGCAGATGCATACACTACTGAAACGGGCGTTGTGTTCCGTGGCAAGGCTGTGGGCACGGCAACTGCAAAGGTTACTGCAACTGATGATAAGGGTCTGTCGACTCCGATGACATTCGTGGTTAAGGTTAATGACGGATCAGGTGTTGAAGACATCAATGCAGACGGATCAAGACTCGTGATCGTGAAAGAGAATCCTGTTGATGAGACTCTCGTAATGTCGGTTGTTTCCGGTGGTTCTCTCAAGGTAGAGATCTTCGATGCAGCAGGTAAGTCTGTTTATCGCGATTCTGTTGATGCAGTGGCAGGTGAAGAGATAAATGTTAACATGGGTGGCAACGCATCCGGTCTTTATCTCCTCCGTGTTTCTAATTCCGATGAGTCTGAAACACACCGCATATTCAAAAAATGATAATCCACACACGGTAGGGGTTTCAATAAGGTTGCTCCTTCCGTAACCTTAAAAGCCGCAGCTTTCAAAGCTGCGGCTTTTTTCATTGAATACAAAAAAGTTTAAATCACTTCAATTTTAAGGGGGAAAGATTGTTATAACAATAGGATTATTTGTAATTTTGTATTAAATTCTCACATACAGGTAACCGGTCACATCAACCCTATATTATGAACGCTGCTATTTTGAGTGATTTGATCCCTCGAGAGCAAGTTGATGATATATGAATTAAAATCGATTATTATCGTTCTGATGTGATCTTTTATTTGGTTATTTATTATAAAGATAGATATGTTAAAAGTCAAAGACTTACACGCTCAGATAAATGGCAAGGAGATTCTGAAAGGTATTAACCTCGAGATCCGTCCCGGTGAGGTTCACGCTATCATGGGCCCTAACGGTTCGGGAAAATCAACCCTGTCAATGGTGCTTGCCGGTAATCCGGCTTATGAAGTGACTGAAGGTTCAGCGGAGTTTAACGGCAAGGACCTTCTCGCCATGACTCCAGACGTGCGCAGCCATGAAGGTCTATTTCTCGGATTCCAGTATCCCGTGGAGATTCCCGGAGTGTCGATGGTGAATTTCATGAGGGCAGCTGTCAATGCCAAACGTGAATATTTTCATGAGCCGCCGATGAGCGCTACCGACTTCCTTAAGATGATGCGGGAGAAGCGGGCTGTCGTGGAGCTTGACAATAAGCTTGCCTCGCGTTCGGTTAACGAAGGATTCTCCGGAGGGGAGAAGAAGAGGAACGAGATATTTCAGATGGCAGTGCTTGAACCGAAGCTTTCCATACTCGACGAGACAGATTCCGGTCTTGACGTTGACGCGTTGCGCGTGGTGGCAGAAGGTGTCAACAAACTTAAGAGCGAGAATAACGCTACTATCGTGATAACCCACTATCAGCGTCTTCTGGATTATATCAAACCGGAGTTCATACATGTCCTTTACAAAGGGAGAATAGTAAAATCAGGAGGTCCGGAACTTGCGCTTGAAATAGAGAATCGTGGTTACGACTGGATTAAGGAGGAAGTTGACAAGCAATAATTATGAGTGCATTGAAACAATATCTCGACCTTTTTCGGGAACACTGCGACCTGATTGACGCTAACAGTGGCGGTCCGCTTAACTCATTGCGTCGTGACGCGTTCCATATCCTCAAAGATATGGAGTTGCCCAAAGAGGGTGACGACAATTATGAGAATTGTGATCTTGAAGGTATGCTTGCACCCGATTATGGGTTGAATATAGCCAAGGTGAACATTGATGTTAACCCGCAGGCTACATTCCGTTGTGATGTGCCCATGCTCACATCTTCACTCTTCATGCTCGTGAACGATACTTTCGTGACAGCATCGGGTGCTTGTGATTCTTTGCCGGAGGGTGTGGAGGTAGGAAGCCTGCGTGATTTTGCCCTTGATTATCCTGAAAAAGTGGCTGAATTTTATTGCCGGATAGCGGATATCAAGAATCCGGTAGTGGCATTGAACACTATGCTTGCTCAGGACGGGCTGTATCTTCGCGTGAAGAAAGGTGTCAAGGTCGAGAAACCTTTGCAGCTCGTGAATATACTTGAAAACGGGATGCCCCTTATGGCGGTGAGACGCCTGCTGATAATTGTGGAGGATGAAGCCGAGGTTAAGCTTCTGGTGTGTGATCATACTCAGAATCCGGATATTCATTTCCTTTCGCTTGAGACGGTGGAGATAATGGCAGGACACAACTCCTCCTTTGATTATTATAATCTTGAGGAATCAACAGAGAAAACATCCCGTATCTCTGCGTTATATCTGCGGCAGGAAGCGGGTAGCAATGTCTCTATAGACGGTATGACCCTCTTTAACGGCACTACGCGAAACGAGTATCATACCCTCTTTGCCGGGGAGGATGCAGAATTGCATCTGTATGGCATGGGTATTGAAGATTCGTCAAGAAAGATTTCCACGTATTCTCGTATTGATCATTCCGCGCCCCGTTGCCGCTCTAACGAGCTTTTTAAATTCACTCTTGATGATGAGGCGCAAGGCGCTTTCACAGGTCGTATATACGTCGCTCCCGGATCTGTCAAGACCGAGGCGTTCCAATCTAACCGCAATCTTGTGGGAAGTGATGATGCCCGCATGATGAGCCGTCCGGAGCTTGAGATCTATAATGATGACGTGAAGTGCTCTCACGGAACGGCGATAGGGCGTCTGGATGAGACACAGCTGTTTTATATGCGCACCCGTGGGCTTGACGATGCTACGGCTCGTCTGCTCTTGAAACAGGCGTTCATGGCTGATATAA
This sequence comes from uncultured Porphyromonadaceae bacterium, assembly GCA_947297425.1. Classification (GTDB taxonomy): domain Bacteria; phylum Bacteroidota; class Bacteroidia; order Bacteroidales; family Muribaculaceae; genus Lepagella. Next base: position 954 of record CAMYSW010000091.1, on the reverse strand, counting down.
TTGACAGGGTGAAGGTCGAAACATTGCGCGACCGATTGCGCATCATGACGGAGCGCCGGTTTGCCGGTGAGAGTTCCGCATGCTCCTCATGTTCGCGTTGCGGTAAATAGTTTTAAACATCTTCTAAATAGCTTCTTGGCTTCCCGAAAAATGGAAAAGAGTTTTGATATCGAAAGGATAAGGAAAGGGTTCCCGATTCTTGGCAGGTCTGTAGGCGGCAAGCGCCTTGTGTATCTTGACAATACGGCAACTTCACAGACTCCGTCGTCGGTGGTGGATAATATAACTTCGCTTTATGAGCATACCAAAGCCAATGTGCATCGTGGTGTGCATACCCTTTCACAGGAAGCTACCGATCTGCAGGAGCAGACACGCCGCAGGGTTAAGGATTATATTAATGCGGACAGCATAGAGGAGATTGTTTTTACGCGCGGCACAACGGAGGCTATTAACCTTGTGGCATCCTCTTTCGGGGATCGCTTCCGGGATGGTGACGAGATTATCCTGACTGTGATGGAGCACCATGCCAATATTGTGCCTTGGCAATTGCTTCAACGCCATCGCGACATCAAGCTCCGTGTTGTAGATATCAATGATCGCGGTGAGCTTGACCTTGATCAATATCGCTCTTTTTTCAATAAGCGTACGGTATTGGCAACTTTCACTCATATAAGCAACGTGCTCGGCACTGTGAATCCTGTAAAAGAGATGATAAGGATCGCTCATGATAACGGAGTGCCGGTTATGGTTGACGGAGCGCAGGCAGCCCCGCATCTTAAGATAGATGTGAAAGAGCTGGATTGTGATTTTTACGTTTTTTCATCGCATAAAATGTATGGACCTACTGGAGTGGGTGTGCTTTACGGCAGGAGGGAACTCCTTGAGTCCATGCCTCCTTATCAAGGGGGAGGGGAGATGATAAAGCATGTGAGTTTCGAGGGCACTACATTTGCC
>CAMYSW010000090.1:0-8731 GCA_947297425.1 uncultured Porphyromonadaceae bacterium | reverse complement strand
ATGTTATAGGATAGTAAAGTGTGTTTTCCGAATTCGAGGTATATCCGAACCGGGCGGTGCTTCCATCCGGATATGACACCTTGAAATACGTCATGACGGTTCCGGATATATAGCCAGTTGCCTTGATGTTGCCCTGTTCGGACTCGTAGGTGATTGAACCGGAAGATGAGGAATCGGTTTTAATGAGCCTTATCCCGTCAATATAGAATGAGTCCGAGTTGTTCATCTGGATGCCCTCACGTTTATTATCGTGGAAAGGGTTCTTACCTCCTCTTGTGATTATAGGTATGCCGGAGAGTGCCCAGCCTTGCCCGACCACCGAGTTTCCCGACTGGCTATTATAGGCAAGGGATATTTGGGGCTGGAAGCCGTTCATTCCCGGATATGCCTTGATTGGAACCTCATATGTCTTGGCACCTGTCTGTGTCATTCCAGACTTTATTTCTATCTCCCCGACAGTATTTGTCTTGTCGATCTGAGCAACGTCTGGAAGTATGGGATTTGAGATGCTTGAGGTATATCCTGTGATGACACTTGCAGGGGATATTTCTGCATGTGAATCTCTCAAAAGAGAGTCAGGGTAATGGCATTCTCTTACTTCCGGATATAATGCCCGTAGGAGGGAATCTTCATATGCCGCGAAGCGTTCTTCCGACCATCCATCGAACGGGTTCGAACCTTTTATGGAATCGGTGGGAGATTTTTCATTTCTTGTGGAAGCATAAGTCGGTTGCAATATTGTTGCAAATATTGCAAGAAAGATTAGAAGATAGTGGTTGAGTTTGTTCATGATTGTTAAATTGCTTCAGTTTTATTGGAAATTTATAGTGACTGCAGCGGATGTCATATGGCAAATTTAACAATACATATCTATAAACCAAAATATTTTTGCAAGAACTTTGCAATATATTTTGGTAGAGGATTATGATTTTGAAATTGAGTTTATGTTGTTGTTCAGAAGAGTTTGAGTTCTTGGTAGAGTCGGTGGACGGGAAGCCCCATGACATTGTAGAAACTGCCGTTTATCCATTCCACTGCAATGCAACCAATCCACTCCTGGATGCCATAGGCGCCGGCTTTGTCAAGAGGCAGATAGTTCTCTACATAATAGGTTATGTCTTCTTCGGATAGTTCTGCAAATTTGACCTCTGTTTCTGAAGTGAAAGAAGTGCGCCGATCAGCAGTGAGTATGCAGACACCTGTGATGACCGTGTGGACTTTTCCTGAAAGTTCCTTTAACATTTGCACTGCCTCTGAGGAGTTTTTAGGTTTGCCATAAACTTTCTCATCTTTAATGACCAAAGTATCGGCTGTGATTATCATTTCATTGCCACGAATATTTTCAAGATATGCGTCAGCCTTTTTATTGGCTATGTATTGAGGAACTTCAGTTTTAGGCATATCTTCAGGATATGATTCATCAATCCCTCCAAGACTGATCGGACTGAAGGGTATTCTTAAATCTGACAACAATTCTCTGCGTCGAGGAGATTTGCTTGCCAAAAGAATATGATATTTGTTTAGATTCTCAAGCATAATATAAGTAAGTAATAAAAATTAACCGACATATGTAAGTAATGAAATCTTGCACTATAAAACTTGTTCTTTTTGGCTATTTTTACCTTGTAATTCAGTCGCATATGCCTATATGCTCCTTCATCACGCAGCAAAAATATCTCAAAAATAACTACGTTTTATATGTGCATTAATTTTTTTACTTACTTAATGATTTACCATCCGAAAGCATGTGCATCCGAAAGCCATTCGTTTTTTGATTTAAGCACTTGTTCCACAACATCTCTCACACATCCGTATCCTCCATCAAATCTGGATACATAGAGCGCGGTTTCTCTTACCTCCCATGCTGCATCACGTGGTGCACACGGAAGTCCTGCAATGCGCATGCATTTTAAATCGGGAATATCGTCACCCATATATATGACTTCTTCATTTTTCAATCCGTTATTTTCAATCCATGTCTGGAATATTTCAAGTTTATGGGATGCTTTCTGGAATATATCCTTAAAACCAAGCGCCTGATATCTGTTTTTTATAGCCACAGTGTTCCCGCCTGTGATTATAGCAAGTTTATAACCGAGTTTGGCAGCGAGTTGCAAGGCGTATCCGTCTTTGATATTAGCCATTCTCAAGGGTTCTCCTTCCTCCGACATCGGGATTACGGAAGGGGAGAGGACACCGTCTACATCAAAGACGAATCCCTTGATTTTTGTCAAGTCATAATTTATTCCGCTCATATCTAAATTTCAGTACTTATTTATGATGTGTTGATATAATGGAGGAGCTAAGGGTTTTGTATATATTTGCCAATTCCTTATCGGAATTTAGGAACGAAAGGTGGGAGTCTATGGTTTTACTGTCTTGGCGCACCGCCGGTCCTGTTTGAGACTCGAACGGGGAGAGGCGTTCCGTCTTTTTTAATGTCTCTTTCAGGAGAGGGCGGATCATGTCGAAACACATTCCATTCTCGGTAAGCAATCTGTCGGATATGTTCCAAAGATGATTAGTGAAATTGCAAGCGAAAACAGACGCTACATGCAATACTTTCCTTTTTTCCGAATCTGCAATATGAATATTTGAACTTATTAATGAAGCTAAACATGTTAACTGCTTTTCCGTATCTTTGTCTGCGGCCTCGATAAAAAAAGGAATTTCAGAATAATTAAGGTCTGCGCCTTTTGTAAAGGTCTGTAACGGATAAAACACACCTGTTTTTTCGTTTCTGAAACTCAAAATGTTCAGAGGAGCAGATCCGGAGGTGTGGGCTATGATTCCTTTAGTGGCAGGCATTGATTTTGCAACTGACGATATTGCGTTGTCAGATACGGAGATCAATGTAATGTCCGCGTCATTGTTAAATCCTTCGAAAGTGTGAGGGTTGACAATAGCGACATCAGCTTTGCCCATAAAGGCTTTGTGTAAGTGAGTTGCCACATTCCCTCTCCCTATAATGTTTATCTTCATCAATCAAAAATTATTTATCTTTTTTAATTGCTTTCTATATCTCTCAGCGTTGTAAGAAGGTTCATAGGGGAGAAGATTCCTCCCATTGTTAGATGCTTCAGGAAGTTGATTTCTGAATCTGATGCATTCTCGGAGGATATGCGGTGCTGTATATCTATTGCTACCCGTCCCATAGTGTCTCTAAGGTTTATTTCCACACACGGATTTATGTTGCGTTCCGATGTAACGAGCATGTCGATTCCCAATGGTCCGGCATAATATGGAGCCACATAGTTTTCGAGCAGGAGTCTCTGTCTTTCTATAATTTCAGATAGATTATTCCCCTTTTTATATACATCAATCTGTTGGAGTATGTAGGCAACTATGTTATCCTGAGGGGCAACTATGTTTGATTTGTATTTCCCCCTTTTTGATGTTATGAACGTTGACACACCGAGAAACATTGCTTTTCCGTCGCGACATTCCCATTCTGTAGCGAAATCCAATGCCCTGGAATATGCCTTTTCTCCCATCACGCTTCCTTGAGAGCGTATTATTCCCCTTAACCAAGGTTCAATATGCCTTTTTTCAAGATCCTTAGTATAAAGCAAACCTCTTCCGGAACTGCTCCAGGGCGCCTTGAAATATACTTCTTCATTTTCTTGCCAGAAGCTTAATGCATCACCTATGTTTGTAAATTCACGGGGTATCTTGATTTCTTCATTTCTCACATCCTCCATATTCAGGATGAAAGGTATTGTGAGTTTACGGTGTGATAGGTTTCTAAGAATATTTATTTCTTCCTTGTTGGGTATCAACATTTCATTCACACCAAGCGATGTGAGCCATTTGCATAGGGTCTTGTTCCATCCCCATGGTCTTATTTCAACATCTTTTTGATTCTCAGTGAATGCGGATACGTGCTGGGGGAGAACGAGTTTCATCCCTTTTTCAGAAATCAAGTCTACAAACGGATGATTAGCTTGCAGGGTTCCTGAAGTGCCCTCCGGCAGCAGGATTGCGTCTCCCGGACTCGCATATAAAGCCGGAAGAAGCGACAGGCTCCTCTTTATGGCAAGTATGGAAACCGGAGGTGTATAATTTTCCGAATTAGATGCCAGCGCATAGTCTGTGTCCGGGTTGAAAATATGCAGAATCATATTTAAACAGCTTCTTAATCTAATAGTAGACGCGTATTGAATAAGTACTTATTAAAAAAGATATGTCAGGATTTCGCCTGACATATCTTTCAATTTATATGGTCATTCTTGCAATCATATTTTGATTTGCGAGTGAATATTCTATTTAGTCGTCCAGACGATCCTTCTCTTTCAGCGGGTTTGAGAAATAAAGTTTGTGCTCCACGTATTCCTGGGTTGCAATCAACGTGGGTTTGGGAAGTTTTTCGTAGAATCTGGAGATTTCGATTTGCTCACGATTCTCAGAAACTTCCTCGAGATTATCGGTTGATGCAAATTCTTGAAGTTTACGTTCAAGCTCCTTCTTCAGCTCTACGGAAATCTGGTTGGCGCGTTTGCCTATTACGCAAACAGTTTCGTAAACATTTCCGGTTTGCTCCGCCATGGCGATCATGTCGCGAGTCACCGTATTAAGCGGGGCGTTGGTTTTCTTATAATCCATAAGTTCTATTATGATTTATGTCAGTTCACTAAATTATTTAAATAACGCAATTAGAGGTTAGCATGTTTGCTTGCGATTTTGAAAATCGTTTCAGCCTCTTTTTTGTGTTTAGAGTCCGGATAATTGTTGATAAAGGAATAATATTCGTCAACAACATCGCGATATCTATCGGCTTGACGCTCGTTTACACTCTGCTTTGCTTCCTGAAATTTGGATTTCAAAATCAGGAGCTCAAAATCTTCCTTATATTTTGAATAAGGGTAATCTTTAAGCGCGTTTTGGGAAACAATGATTGCCGATTCATAATTGTTGCCCATATAGTTACCCAGATTATAATACAACTGGGCATTTTGCAATTCCTTAAGGGTTAGCTTGTCCTGCATCTCGAAAATGGCATTCTGGGCAATCGTTACCCTGTCGCTCTTCGGAAAATAATCAAGAAATCCTTGAAGTTCCTCAATCGCCTTTATCGTGTTGGTCTGGTCAAGTTGAGGGTCGGGAGAATCAAGGTAGTAGCCATATCCGCTATAGAACCTGGCAAGTTCCGCATATTTCCCTTTGGGATACCGGTTGTAATATGTCTTGAAATAGACTGCAGAATTGGGATAATCCTTGTTTTCGTAGTAAGACATTGCTAAGAGGAACAATGCTTCCTCCCCCTTGGGGCCACCTCGCAAAGGAGTGACAATGCCGTCCAGGATCGTTGATGCCTGAAGAAACTTTTTCTGATCATATGCCCTTTTTGCATAGTCGAATTTATAATCGATATCATTACTCTTCAGAACTTTCGTGTATTCTCCACAGGAGGTAAAGATCAGAAGAAGTGGCAGGAAATATAATAGTTTACGCATTTTTTTCAAAAATTCACTTTGAACCGCAAAGTTAGTAAAAAAAATCGATATATTTTAGAAAGATGATGAAATTTTAATTTGATGGCAGATATAACTTTATTTTTTCATATATTTCTATTAACTTTGAAGGTCAAAATATCTTAAGTTTTGAAAAAGAATAGCAAAAAAATATCATACGATTGGGGAAGCAACTTCATTTCCCGCCATCCGGTGCTTGCAAACATCGGCATAATATGCATTATTGCGATATTAGGAATCTATGCAGTGTATGTGGCAATCGCATTGTTTACGAAACATGGGCATAGCGATGAGTTGCCCGGGGTGGAAGGCAAGACATATACGGAAGCGGTGAATATATTGCACAGTCACGGGTTCAAGGTGGATATCCGCGATTCGCTGTATCGCGAGGACATGAAGCCTGGGCGTGTGATTGAGCAGTTTCCCAAAGCTCATTCAATCGTGAAGCCCGGACGTAAGGTTTTCCTTTATATAAATGCCGTTCATCCGAGGGAGGTGATTATTGATGATGACAATAATCCGAACGAACTTGCTATGAAAGGCGTGTCATTCCGTTCGGCGATGGCAAGGCTTGACGAACTTGGATTTAAAAATGTGAAGGTTGTCAAGGTGCTTGGTACAACGGATCGTGTGGTAAAGGTTTCGGCTAACGGCAAGGCTGTTCACAAGATGCAGAAAGTGCCCGTCACTGCATCCGTAGTCCTTGAGGTGTCTGACGGACGTCTCGGGGCGGTTAAAGATTCGCTGCAAAATGAAGAATTGATGCGTTATTATCAGGAAAATCCGGAGATTTATCAAACGGAAGAATCCGTGCCGGCTGAGGAACAGGAGTCATATTCTTCGGAGAGTGAGAATGAAGGGGAACAAAACACGTCATATCTTGAGTGATGGCAGAAGAGGAGGGTTCATTCTATATAGATGATGAAGGAACGGAATATTATGAACATTTCCGTTTTGTGGCCGATAAGGGGCAACAATTGATCCGGGTTGATAAATTCTTGACTGACAGGATTGAAAAGACTTCGCGTAACCGTGTGCAGCAAGCTGCGGATGTCAATTGTGTCCTTGCCAACGGAAAGCCGGTGAAGTCGAGTTATAAGGTAAAGCCATCCGATGTAATCAGCATTGTGATGGATCGTCCGCGTTATGATTTCGAGATTATAGCTGAAGACATTCCTCTCGATATCGTATATGAGGATCCTTATCTCCTTGTTGTGAATAAACCGCCGGGTCTTGTGGTTCATCCCGGACATGGGAACTATAAGGGCACTTTGGTTAATGCGCTTGCGTGGCATTTTAAAGACACTCCTGATTATGATGTCAACGATCCACGCTTAGGTCTTGTGCATAGGATTGATAAGGATACGTCGGGGCTCTTGGTCGTTGCCAAGACTCCGGATGCCAAGACGGATCTCGGTTTGCAGTTTTTCAATAAGACTACGCGGAGGGAATATGTTGCCATGGTATGGGGGGATTTTGATGAAAAGAGAGGGACAATTGTCGGCAATATAGGCAGGAATCCTAAGAATAAACTTCAAATGGCAGTTCTTGCGGATCCGGACCAGGGTAAACATGCGGTGACTCATTATGAAGTCATTGAGAGTTTCGGATATGTCAGCATAGTGAAATGTGTGTTGGAAACCGGTCGTACTCATCAAATTCGGGTTCATATGTTAAGCAAGGGGCATCCGTTGTTTAATGACGCCAGATATGGAGGAGACAAGATACTTAAAGGCACAACGTTTGCTAAATACAGACAGTTTGTGGAAAATTGTTTTTCCGCCTGTCCGCGTCAGGCTCTGCATGCCCGCACATTGGGATTCCGGCATCCAGTGACAGGAGAGGAGATGAATTTTGAATGCCCGGTTCCGGCAGATATGGAGACTTTGTTTCAGAGATGGCGGGCATATCGTGCCGGCAATTGAAGTGTCGGCAAAAAATATGATGATAATTAGGATTATAGCAAAATAATTTGTTAACTTTGTAATTCCTCCGTTTGTTTTTTTAATTGACGGCGGGGCGTTTTGGTTAAATTGCATACTATACTTACTATATGAGTGCTCAAGAATTTGATTTCAGCGATATCGCTCCTTATGACGACTTAGTGTTTCATGAGAAGATGGATCAATTGGTGAAGGAGCCGGGTTTTCTTCATGCGGTTAATTACACTATGCCAAAAGATGATGTGCCTGTCCTGATTAAAGAGCTGCTGAAAATCGATAATAAATATGATTTCCAGACTCAGATAATGTTCCCATTCCTTGAGATGTTGGCAAAAACCACCACTTCAGGAATAACGCTTGGCGGTCTTAAATATCACAATCCGGGAATCAATTACACGTACATTACCAATCATCGTGACATAGTTCTTGATGCATCATTCTTGAACCTCGCTTTCTTGCGCAACGGTATGCCTACGTCTGAAGTGGCAATTGGCAATAACCTTCTTATATTCGATTGGATAAACGATCTGGTGCGTCTTAATAAAAGTTTTATTGTGAAACGCAATACCGGTCTTAGGGAAGGTCTTGAGGCTGCTAAAAAATTGTCGGCTTACATTCACCATACAATTATCGAGAAGCGAGAGTCGATCTGGATCGCACAGCGGGAGGGGAGGGCAAAGGATAGCTCTGACCATACACAGGAGTCTTTGATAAAGATGTTGGCTCTCGGAGGTGAAGGTTCATTTATGGAGAGGCTGAAAGAGATTAACCTCATGCCGGTTTCGATTTCATATGAATATGACCCGAACGATTATTTGAAGGCTAAGGAATTCTTGCTCCGCAGAAGGGATCCGCATTTCAAGAAATCTCAAAGGGATGATTTGTTCAGCATGGAGACGGGGCTATTGCAGTTTAAGGGCAAGGTTCATTTTCAGCTTACGCCGCGTATCAATACTAAACTTGATCAGCTTGGCGATTTCAAAGATAACAATACGGCTGCAAAATATGTGGGATGCCTTATAGATCAGGCGATTCACCGCAGTTATGAGATTTTTGTTATTAATTATGTCGCTTATGACATGCTGCATAATACATCCCGCTTTTCAAGGAACTATACCGAAGAACAGAAGCGTGAGACAATCGAATATTTTGAGCGTCAGCTTGCAAAGGTTGATATTGATGACCTTAAGGAAGATGAACGGGAGTATATGATGGAAATGATGCTTTCCATGTATGCCAATCCGCTTAAAAATAAACTGAAAACTATCCTTGGCGGTATCGAATAGTACACACGGGAAGATTTAGAAACTGCTTGGT